>CANJOX010000290.1 GCA_947475795.1 Gemmatimonadota bacterium | reverse complement strand
GCCTGACGAACACGATCCGCTACAAGAAGCTCTCCGTCAGCTTCCTCGTCGACATCCGCAAGGGCGGCGATGTGTTCAACGCCACCGAGCACTTTCTGACCACGCGCGGCCTCAGCAACCGCACGCTCGACCGTGATCAGCCGCGCGTCATTGACGGCGTGCTGCGCGACGGCCGTGAAAACACGGCGAATCCCACGAAGAACACGATCGTGGTCATTCCGGCCGTGCAGCCGCAGTACTACACCGGCATCAGCGAAGAGCTCTTCATCGAGAAGGACATCAACTGGGTGCGGCTGCGCGACGTCACCGTGCGCATGGCCCTGCCCGGCAAGTACTTCAAGGCCCGCGAAGCGAGCGCCTATGTCACGGGCACGGATCTCTTCCTCTTCACGAACTACTCGGGCCTCGATCCGATCGTCAACGGCAACAGCGCCGCGGTCGGTGGCTCGTCCGGTGTCGGTATCGACTACGGCAACTTCCCGATGCCGCGCGGCCTGGCCTTCGGCATCAAGATGGGGTACTAAACCATGAAATCCTTCCGCAAGATTCTGCTGGTCAGCGCGATGGCGCTCACATCGACCAGCTGCAACGAGTTCCTCGACGTCAACAACAACCCCAACGGCCCGCAGACGGTCTCGGCGAACCTGTATCTCGCGCCGATGCTGCACTGGGTGGTCACGTCGCCGCAGTACGACGGGCGGTTCGTTGCACGGTACACGCAGCAGCTCACGCTGCCCGGCACGGCCCTCAGCACGTGGGACCGCATGGGCTACGACCCCTCCAGCGACAACGGTGCGCAGCAGTGGCGTGACGTGTATTGGTCGCTGGGGCAGAACCTCGTCGACATGACCAATCTGGCCGAGGCCGAAGAGCGCTGGGACCTGCTGGGCGTCGCCAAGGTGCTCAAGGCGTGGGGTTGGCAGGTGACCACCGACCTCCACGGCGAGATCATCGTCAAGGAAGCGATCGATCAGTCGAAGTTCAGCTTCGGCTACGATTCGCAGGAATACGCGTACCAGGAAATCCTGAAGCTGCTCAACGAGGCGATCACGAACCTGCAGCGCACGGACGGGGCCGTGGATCAGGCCTACCTGGCGCGGACCGACAAGATCTACAACGGCGACCGCACGAAGTGGCTTAAGCTGGCGTATGGCATGAAGGCGCTCTGCCTCAACCATTTCTCCCGCAAGGCCTCGTACAAGCCGGCCGATGTCATCGCGGCGGTGAACCTGTCGTTCAGCAGCGGTGCCGACGACGCGCTGCTCAAGTACCCGGGCACCCAGAACGACGACATCAACTTCTGGGGACGGACGCGCGCCAACTTCAACGCCTACCGCCAGACGCGGTTCGTGGTTGATCTGATGAACGGCACGCAGTTCGGCGGCGCGGTGGACCCGCGCATGAGCCGCATGCTGTCACCGTCGCCCGATGGCCTGTACCGCGGCCTCGACGTCAACGTGGTTGGCTTCGGGGCGCTCACCACCGCGCAGCAGCCGAACAACGTGTACGGCTACGCCGGCACCGGCGGACTCGCGCTCCCCGGCCGCTACATCTTCGATGACAAGGCGAAGCTGCCCCTCATGACGTACTCGCAGCTGCAGTTCATCAAGGCGGAGGCGGCGTACAAGCTGGGCGACATGGCGACGGCGCTGGCGGCCTACACGGCCGGCGTGTCGTCCCACATCGATTTCGTGAACGCCCGCAATCTCGACAACGGGCAGGCGCCCACGCAGATCTCGGCCGCCGAGAAGTCGGCATTCCTGGCGAGTCCGGCGATTATTCCGGCATCGCCGGCCGGACTGTCCCTCACCCGCATCATGTCGCAGAAGTACATCGCGCAGTGGGGCTGGGGACACAACGAAATCTGGATGGACATGCGCCGCTACAACTACACGGATATCGATCCCGTGAGCGGTGTGCAGGTGTTCCCCGGCTTCGCCCCGCCGACCAGCCTGTATCCCGACAACGGCGGCAAGATCGTGCATCGCATCCGTCCGCGCTTCAATTCGGAGTACGTGTGGAACCGTCCGGGTCTCGAGGCCATCGGTGGTCTCGCGCTCGACTACCACACGAAGCCCCTCTGGATCACTCAACCGTAATCAGCGATGAACACATTCAGATCGATCGCGATGCTGCTGTGCGCCGTCGCGCTCACCGCGTGTGAGAAGAACGGCGTGCAGGACATCACCGGCTCGCTCCCCGGGGCGCGCATCAAGTTCTTCAACTTCGGCACGAACGCGCCGGCGGTGAATTTCTACGCCAACGACAGCAAGATCACGGCGATCACGTCGGCCACCGGCGTGGAAGCCGTGACCGGCGTGTCGTCCGGCGGCGTGGGCTCGGGCGGCTTCTACTCGGCGATCCAGCCCGGATCCTATACCTTCACGGGGAAGATCGCCGCGGCGGTGGACAAGGACCTCGTGGTGTCGCGCGCCACCGCCACGCTGGTGGATGGCAAGGCCTACTCGTTCTACATCAGCGGCATCTATGACGCGACGGCGAAGACCGCCGAGGCGTTCGTGGTGGAAGACCCGTTCGTGGATACGCTGGACTACACGGTGGCCTACGTGCGGTTCGTGAACGCGATTCCCAACGCCAACCCGATGACGTTGTACGCGAAGAACTCCACGACGGCCGCGGAAGTCCCCGTCGGTGGCGCGGTGGCGTACAAGGCGGGCGGCGCTTTCGTGGCGCTTCCCTCGGCCGTGTACGACCTCACCACGCGCTACGCCGGCTCGGCCACGAACGTCATCACCCGCACCGCCGTGTCGTTCGTGGCGGGCAAGGTGTACACGATCGGGGCGCGCGGTGACATCACGGTCACCTCGACCACGCTGGCCACGCGGCCACAGCTCGATAACACGGCCAACCGGTAACGCCGGCGCACGTGATGCACCACGCAGGTCAAAAGGCCCCCGGTATTCGCCGGGGGCCTTTTGTTATGTCAGGCTACCGTCAGCGCGTTTTCGCGCGCCGCAACGCCTTGCCCGCCGTCCGTCCGGTGGCGGTTCCGCCCTCAAATACCAGCACGCCATTTACCCACACCGACGCGATGCCAGTGGCCTGCGCCTGCGGTGTCTCGAAGCTCGCGCGATCGGCCACCGTGCCCGGGTCGAACAACACCAGATCGGCGAAATAGCCCGGTGCGATCACTCCACGCTGCGTGATCCCCACGTTGGCAGCCGACAGGCTCGTCATCTTGCGCACCGCTTCTTCCGTGCTGAACAGCGACCGGTCGCGCACGTAGGGACCCAGCACCTTCGGAAAGCTGCCGAAGCCGCGCGGATGCAATCCGCTCGACAGCCCGTCGCTGCACACGTTCGTGTAGGGCCACCGGATCAACGTCGCCACATCGGCATCGTCCATCCCCTTGGCGATGATCCCTGCCCCTGAGCCGTCCGGTTCCGCCAGCAGCTCCATCATCGTGCGCCCGGGCGAGCGTCCGCGCAATGCGGCCACCTGCGCCAGCGTCTTGCCGCGGTACTCGGGATGTCCGTCCACCCGATTGAACAGGATGTCGTCGGCCGTGTTGAGATGCTCGAGAATGAACGCCGTTTCCGCGCTGTCGGCAAAATTGCGCTTGGGATACAGCACGCCGAGGTTGGCCTGCCATTGCAGGTAGGGATAGATGTCGGCGGTGATCTGCACACCCTCGGCGCGCGCGCGATCGAGCACGCGGATCACGCTATCCGCCTGCCCCCACAAGTCGCGCATACCAAGCTTGATGTGCGACACCTGCACCGGCATGCGATTCACGCGACCGATCGTGATGATCTCGCGTAGCGCGGGCCAGAAGTCGCGGTCCTCGCTGCGCATGTGGCTGATGTAGCGTCCACCCGCCGCACCGGCCACCTTCGCCAGCGCGAGCACCTCAGCTTCCGACGCATAGATGCCCGGATCGTACTCCAGCCCGGTGGAGAGCCCAAGTGCACCCGCCTGCATCTCCAAGCGCAGCAGCTGCTCCATCCGCGCCTGCTCACGCGCCGTCGCCCGACGCTCGTACTTGGCCCCGAGCACGGCTTCCCGGATCGCGCCATGACCGGCATACGAGGCCACGTTCACCGCCACCGGCTGCGTGTCGAGCCGCGCGAACAGGGCCTTCAGGTTCATGCCGCCGCCATCCTGCCCCACCACGATCGTGGTGATACCCTGGCTCACCATCGCCTTGGCATCGCGCGCCGAGAAGATCCCGCGGTCGTGATGGCTGTGCGTGTCGATGAAGCCCGGGGCGATCGCGAGACCGCGCGCATCCACCACGCGATCGCCGGCGGCCGGGGTCAGCTGTCCAACCGCCACAATGCGATCGCCAGTCACCCGCACATCACCACGCACACCCGGGGTGCCGCGCCCGTCGATGATCAGGGCGTTGCGAATGAGCGTGGACGACGGCGCGGGCTGCGCCACCGCGCGGACGGCGGTCAGGCTGGCCGCGACAGCCAGCACCGTGAGGAGTCGACGAGTGTGGTTCATGACGGTAGAGTATCCGCCACCCTCCACGGCGACGCAACCGCGTTCGATTGGGCAGTCGGAAACGACACGACCTCCTCGCTCGTCTATACCGGCTTGCCCGGTCGCCTGTGAATGTCGCCACGAGGGAGTATGGCCCAACTGTCCGCCCCCGACGCCCTGTTTCTGGCGTTTCAGACCGCCGTCGCGGGGCGCTATTCGATTGACCGGGAGCTCGGCCGCGGTGGCAT
>CANJOX010000289.1 GCA_947475795.1 Gemmatimonadota bacterium | reverse complement strand
GAATCGCGCGCTCGAACTCAGCAACCAGCAGCGGGGTGCCTACGATGTGATCTCCCCCAATGATCACGTCAACCTCAGCCAGTCTACCAACGACGTGTATCCCACGGCCGTCCGGATCGCGCTGCACACGAGCCTATCGGGTTTCCGCGCCGAGCTGGCGCGGGTGGCCGATGCCTTCGGCGCGAAGGGCGTCGAGTTCGCGCCGATGATCAAGATGGGGCGCACCCAGATGCAGGACGCCGTACCGATGACGCTGGGACAGGAGTTCATGGCGTTCGCGCACACGCTGCAGGAAGACGTCGAGCGGTTGGCCGAGGCGCAGTCGCTGATCCGCGAGATCAACCTTGGCGCCACGGCGATCGGCACCGGCATCAACGCCCCGCCGGGCTACGCGGAACTCGCGTGCCGGCACCTGGCACGCATCGCTGAGGTCCCGGTGATCACCGCGCCCGATCTCGTGGAGGCCACCAGTGATACCGGCGCCTTCGTGCAGCTGTCGGGCGTCATGAAACGCACCGCCACGAAGCTCTCGAAAATCTGCAACGACCTGCGCCTGCTCTCGTCGGGCCCGCGCGCCGGATTCGGCGAGATCAACTTGCCGGCCATGCAGCCCGGGTCGTCGATCATGCCCGGCAAGGTGAACCCCGTCATTCCCGAAGTGGTCAATCAGGTGTGCTTCGACGTGATCGGCGGCGATGTCACCGTCACGATGGCCGCCGAGGCGGGACAGCTGCAGCTCAACGCCTTCGAACCGATCATCGCGTACCGGCTGCTGCGCGGCATCGACATGCTGCGGAACGCCTGTCTCGTGCTGCGCGAACGGTGTGTCACCGGCATCACCGCCAACGCCGACCGCATGCGCTTCTTCGTGGAGCATTCCATCGGCATCGTGACGGCGCTCGTGCCCGTGCTGGGGTACGAGGTCGCCACCGACATCGCCAAGACCGCCCTCGCGAGCGGCCGTGGCGTGTTCGAGCTCGTCCTGGAGCGCGGGCTGCTGACCCGCGAACAGCTCGACGAGATCCTCAACCCGGCGGCGATGACCGCGCCGCGAACGACGCAGGAATTCAGCGCCGTCACCATCCCTTCGACGTAACCGCCTGCGGGTACCCCGCCTGTGCGGGGTGCTCTCGTCTCCCCCGGCCGCCCGTCCCACATCACCATGCCTTCCGCCAATCGGTTGTCATCCGTTTTCTGCTCCGTCATCCGCGTGCGCTGGCTGCGGACCGCGGTTGCCGTGACCGTCACCGCGTGCAGCGGCGGGGACAGCGCCGGCCCGCCGGTGGTGACCGCCCCGCCCACCGTGCGGAGCGTGGCCGTCACGCCCGTCGCAACCACCATTCGCATCGGCGAGGCGCAGCCATTGAGCGCCGTGGTGGACGCAGCGAACGGGGCCGGCACCGGCGTGTCGTGGAGCAGTGAATCACCCGCCGTCGCGACGGTCAGCACGACCGGCACGGTCACCGCGATTGCGGTGGGCACCGCCACCATCCGCGCCACCTCGACGGCCGACGCGAAGGTGAGTGGGACCGCCACGATCACCGTGCAATCGGTGCGCGGGATCACCGTCACGCCCACCGCCGTGTCGCTCGGCACTGGCCAGACGCAGACGCTGGTCGCCACCGTGCGCGCCGATCCGGGGCAGGTCACCACGGTGACGTGGCGCACCAGCGCGGCCGCCATCGCCACCGTGTCCGCGACGGGCGTCGTGGCCGGCGTGGCCCAGGGCGTGGCAACGATTACGGCCGTGGCGGTGGCCGATACCACATTGCGTGCCACCGTCGCCGTGAGTGTGGTGCCGGCCATCCGTGCCGTCACGGTCACGCCGCCCACCGCGGCGCTGTTCATCGGGATGACGCAGCCCCTCACGGCGACGGTTACCGCCGACGCCGGCCTGGCCCAAACCGTCGCGTGGCGCTCGAGCAATCCCGCTGCCGCCACCGTGAATGCCAGCGGCGTGGTCACCGCCGTCGGGTTCGGGACCAGCACGATCACCGTGCTCTCCACCGTCGATACCACGCGCCGCGCCACCAGCGTGATCACCGTGACGCCGCGCACCACCAGCGTGAGCATCACGCAGCGCAACGTCGGGCTCAACCCCGGCACCAGCCTTGCGCTCACGGGCGTCGTGAGCGCCGATCCCGGCATCGGCACCGGCGTGGCGTGGAGTTCGGGGGCGAGCTCGGTCGTATCGATCACGGCGCAGGGGGTCGTGTCCGGTGTGTCGCTCGGCAGCGCGCTCATCACCGCCACCTCCACGGCGGACCCGACGAAGCGCGACACCGTCACGGTGAGCGTCGTGCCGCGGCTGGCCACGGCGTGGAGTGCCTCCCGCCTCGGCGGGGCGCTCCGTGACGATGTCCCGTCGATCGTCGCCGTCAGCGCCACCGACGCGTTTGCCGTGGACGTGGCCGGCGACATCTACCGGTGGAACGGCACCGCGTGGGCGCTTTCGCTGGGCAGCACCGCGGATTATCTCGCCGTCCATGCGTCGTCGGCCACCAACGTGATCGCGGTGGGACTGAACGGCGCGATTGCCCGCTGGAACGGGACCGCGTGGAGTACGATGACCTCGGGGACCACACGGACCCTCAACGCCGTGTGGGTCGAGAACGCGACCACGGCCTGGGCGGTGGGCGTCAACGGGACCATTGTGCGGCTGGCGACCAATACGTGGAGCACCGAAGCGAGCGGCTCCACGCGGACGCTGCAGGGTGTATGGGCCGGCGACAACGTGGCCTATGCCGTGGGATCGGACGGCGAGGTGCTGCGGCGCACCGCCGGCGCATGGGCGCGCGTCACGGTCCCGAGCGGCGAAGCGCTGTATGGGGTGCACGGGCTCAGCGCCACCGATGTGGTGGTGGCCGGCTCCAACGGCACGCTGCTGCGCTGGAACGGCACCGCGTGGAGCACCCTGAGCGTCGGCGGCTTCACCGGCACGCTGTACCAGATCAGCGGTTCCGCGGCGAACGGCGGCCGACGCTATTTCGCCGGAGAGGGCGGCGTGGGTCAGGTGGACGCAGGGATCGCGACGGTCGTGAACACGCCGTACGCGCCGCAGATGTACGGCATCAGCGTCGATGCCGCGGGGACCGCCTGGGCCAGCGGCGCCCGCGGCGCCGTGATGCGCAGCGCCGACGGCGGGGGCGCCACGTGGAGCACCAACAACCTCGTCCCCGACCTCCTCGATGTCTGGACCACGGCGGCCACGAACGCGTTCGCCGTGGGCGAGTTCGGCTTCATCTACCGCTGGAACGGCAGCAGCTGGACGAAACTGAGCTCCCCGACGCAGGCCACCCTCACCACCGTGTGGGGGACCGCCGCCGGGGACGGCTTCATTGGCGGTGAGCGGGGCACGATGCTGCGGTGGAACGGCTCCACGTGGACCGCGATGACGTTCCCGTCGACGAGTACGGTGTCCGCGCTCTGGGGCGTGAACAGCAGCAACGTGTACGCGACCACCAAAGCGGGCGAAGTGCTGCAATTCAACGGATCGGTGTGGCGCGTCGCGGTGCTCGGCGGGGCACCCCTCTGGTCGGTGTTCGGCGCCTCGGCCAATGATGTGTATGCCGCCGGCGAAGACGGAACCGTACTCCGCGTGAGCGGCGCCGCGCCGACGACGCTGCCCCTGACCTCCGGCACCATGGCCGGTGTGTGGCTGACCGGCGGGACGCAGGTGCTCACGGTCGGGGCGAACGTGGCCGGCAACGCCGGGGTGGCCTACCGCTACAACGGGTCGGCCTGGAGCACGCTGGCGGTGGGCGCGACGCCGGGACTGACGGCGCTGTGGGGGGCGAGTGCGTTCGACCTCTACGCGACGGGTGATCTGGGCACCCTGCTGCGCTACGACGGCACCACGTGGTCGTCGATTCCGACCGGCACGGCCGACCTCCTGTGGAGCGTCTCGGGCGCGCCGAATGCCTCGGGTGGCGCCTTCGCCGTGGGGCTCAA
Source organism: Gemmatimonadota bacterium (assembly GCA_947475795.1). The sequence continues at coordinate 750 of CANJOX010000289.1, read as the reverse complement.
CAGCACGATCGTCGCGGGCGCGACCAGCGCCCTCCGCGCCGGCGCGACCGGCGGCGGCGACGACGCGATCCCAGGCGCGCTCGAGCCGTCAGCGCGGGCCGCAGTCCGGCGTGGCATGCTGCCCAGCGGCGCGGCACGCAAGCGACGGTCGTCGCGCTGAGCGATGGTGGGCGGTGGGCTTGGGGTACTGGGTGGTGGGTAGTGGGTACTGGGTTTTCGAAACCCAGAACGCTTCAGGCCGCTCGCCCGGCGCTCACCACCCGGCACCGCGCCGCCGGGCACGGGTGGCTCATCCAGAGTATGATTCGGCAGATGTCTCGCTCGGCCATGGTACGCCGGGAATGCCCCCGGCACCACTCGGCCACGCGCTTCGCCCTGTGTCGATGGGTGCCGTTCCCATGCCAGTAATGCATTCCCGCCGTGACGCACGCCAAGCGCTTCGCGAAGCGCTTCGTGCGCTGCGTCGCCGCACGCTCCGCCATACCCCAGCCCGATGGTTCGGCCCCCTGCTCCTGGGTGCGATGCTCGCCGTCGGCGTGCCGGGATGCGCGGCGCCCGCCGATGGTGGCGCGGGCGGCACCACGGGGACGGGAGGCGGCAGCGGTGGCACCCCCACGCGATTCGAGAGTTCCGTGGGCACCGTGGATCTCGCCGCGATCGGCGCCTCGCAGACCATCACAGTCATCGCGCGTGACGCCAAGGGCCTCACGTTGTCCGGGGTCTCGGTGAGCTGGACGAGCTCCGATCCCG
>CANJOX010000288.1 GCA_947475795.1 Gemmatimonadota bacterium | reverse complement strand
CGTCACGTCCGCGTTGGTGCGGTCGGCGCCGTGCTCCGTGCTGTGCGTGCCGGGGCGGGCCCGCACCATCGCTGCGGCCCGCGCGCACGCGGCGTCGCGTCAGACCACGCGGTCGCTGGCGCCCGACGTGCTGGACGGCGAGCTCAATGCGTTCAGTACGCGCAACGCGGGTCGTCGGTGCACCGTCGAGATCGATCACCAGGATCTCGGGGCGCAGTCGCTGGGTCATGGCCTGCCATTGGTTGGCCTGAGCTATGACCGGCACGACCGCAGCATCGCGCTGATGTTTGGTGCGTCGGCGCTGCAGGGTGAGCATCTCACGCACCGGTTATCCGCGTGTGAGTCGGTGCATTTGCTCGCCGATGCCGATGGGCGCGATCAGGTGCTGCGTATGATCCACGAGGGTGGGCAGACGTTGCTGGTGCTGGAGTAGGTAGTCACGACGGGTGCGGCCGGGGGGACGCACACCCCGGGTGCCGCTCATGCGGTGCCCGGGGACCGTCGCTGACGTACTGGATCGACGAGGCTGCCGTGGCGATTACCGGCAGCACGTGCTGACAGGTGCCCGGCGCACACTCGGGGTGTCCACGGCGGGCATCCAGCAACACGCCGGTGGCGCCGGCCGCCGCGCTGACCATGCCGTTCGACGCCATCGCGCCCGTCGTCCCGACGCCCGCGGATGCACTCGGCGCCCGCCCTCGTTCGACAGGGCATATTGTGCCAGTCGGGCCCGGGTCGGGCTGCCATTCGCCCGATCGCGCTTCGCCCCAGCGGTACACGACATCAAGGGGCGGATGGAATGAGATCCGGCCGGGCTTTGTCCAAAGCCGGTGCTCACCCCGCTCACCGATGATGTCACCACTCCCCGACCACATACTGTTGGACCGCGCCCGGAGCGGCGATGATGCTGCGTTCCGCGCGCTCGTCGAGCGCTACGAGTCGGTGGTGGCGTCGGTGGTGATCGGGATGCTGGGCGCAGGGGACGATGCTGACGACGTGGGTCAGGAAACATTCATCCGTTTCCACCACGCCATGTCGACATTTCGTGGTGAGGCGGCGCTGGGCACGTATTTGCGGCGCATCGCGATGAACTTGTCGCTCAATGCGCTCAAGCGACGACGACGGTTCTCGCTGCGGCTCGTGCGTCGTGATCAGACCACGGCCCCGCTGCATGAGCCGGTCGTCGAGGCGTACGATGCCGAAGGGGCCGAACGCGTCGCGGTGGTGCGACGGGCCGTGGCGCAGCTGGGCGAAAAACAGCGGAGCGTGGTGGTGCTGCGCCTGCTGGATGGACTGTCCACTAATGAGACGGCCGAGGTGCTGGATCTGCCCGCGGGCACGGTGATGAGTCGGTTATCCCGTGGCGTGGCGGAGCTGCAACGTCGGCTCGGCTGGTATGCGAACGAGAGCAAGGAGCATCCTGATGCGTGACGACGACGTGCGTGACCCGACATTCGAGCCGACCGAGGACGACCTGCACCGGCTGCGTACGGTGGCCGGTCCAGCCTCGTTCACCCCGGGCTTTGCCGATCGCGTCATGGCCCGGCGGGCGGCCATGCGGTCCGCGCCCGAGGCGCTGCAGTACGTGTTCGTGCGTCTCGCGCCGCTGGCCGCGGCGGCGGTGCTCGTGATGAGCACCATCAATTTCGTGAGTGCCAGTGGCCGTGGACAACCGGTCGTCGACCGGGTGCTCGGGCTGCCTACGGTGTCGCTGGTGTCGGCGTACTCGCTCGAGCGCGACCTGTCGAACTGGGGAGAAACCAACCGATGAAAGTCGACCTGAAGTCGATGGCGATCGTAGGTGGGACGCTGGTCCTGGGTGTCGCGCTCGGCCTCGTGCTGCAAGGCACGTTGCAGCGCCTCCGCAATGATCGTATGGGCCAGCTCCGGCACGAGCAGGGCTTCGTGCGTCACATGGAGTCGATCATTCGGCCGCGTGCCGATCAACGCGCGGCGATCATGCCGCTGTTGGAAGCCACGGGTGCGCGCAATCAGCAGATCATCGATCGCGCGCAGGCCGAGTTGCGTTCCACGCTCGACAGTATGCGCGCGCAGCTGGCACCGATGCTTGATGCCGACCAGCAGAAACGGATGGATGCGCTGGGACGACTGCCCGATCCATTCCGACCGCGAGGCGGACCACCACCGCGGGGCGGCCCCATGGGGGGTGGACCACCCCCTACTTCCAGGCCCTGACGATCGCTTCACCGATCCGCCCGATCACCGCGTTCCCTTCGGCGTCCACCCAGTAGCGTGTGTCGGTATTCTCTTTCGTCAGCACGCAGGCTACCACGCGCGCCGGCAGGGAGAATATCCCACAGTCGGTGCGTGACGCGTCGACGTCGCCGCTCTTGTGTGCGAGGCGTGTGCCGTAGGTGAAGCGTGCGAGCTTCGAGTTGTCTTCGTTGTTCGCCAGAATGCTCAACATGATTGAGTCAGCGACCGGACTCACGGCTTTGCCCTGCGCCAGCAGCGTGAACAGTTGCGCCATCTCGTTGGGGGTGGTTACTCCCAGCCCGTACTTGGCCGAGCTGTCGGGGGCCACGCTGGCAATGCGGGTCATCGACCCGCTGTGCACCTTGGTGTGCGCGAGGCCGAGTGCCTCCATTTTCTGCCACACGCGGCGGATCTTGATGCGATCGAGCACGACATTGGTGGCCGTATTGTCGCTCAGCGTGCTCATGAGGTAGGCCACATCCCACAGCCGCAGCGTGAGCGGTGTGCGCAGATATTGCAGCTGTCCGGCGCCGCCAACCTTGTCGATCTCGGTAAGTACCACCGGGTCGTCGAGCGTGAGCTGCTTCTGCTCCGCCAGATCGAACAGGGTGACCAGCACCGGCACCTTGATCAGTGAGGCCGTGGAGAAGGTCTCGTTGCCGCGCTGTTCGAGGTGTTCGCCGGTGTCGAGGTTGGTGATGCTGTATCCCACGACCCCGCGATGGGCCTTCGAAAGGCTGTCGAGGGTGCGGGTCAGCGTGGCCAGGCGCGGCGGCTGCGTGGGCGGCTGCGTGCGCCCGACGCCCGCGCCAAGGGTGAGGGCGATCAGGGCCAGCCGGACGGGATGGATGCGCATAGGGAGGGGCTCCTGCGGGTCGGAAAGGGGGGTGCCCCTAATGTGGCGTGCGGTCGCCGAACCCGCCGTGCCGCTGCTAACTTGCCCCGAGGAGGCGCTGATGGAGATCTACAAGCAATTCACCTTTGAAGCCGCACACCGGTTGCCGAACGTGCCACCGGGGCACAAGTGCGCGCGGCTGCACGGGCATTCATTCGAGGTCACCGTCCACGTGCGCGGTCCGTTGTCTACGGATACCGGGTGGGTGATGGACTTTGCCGATCTCAAGGCCGTGGTCAAGCCGGTCATCGACGAGCTCGATCACTACTACCTGAACGAGATTGCGGGACTCGAGAATCCGACCAGCGAGGTCATTGCGCGCTGGATCTGGCGGCGCCTCACGCCGATGCTGCCAGGGCTCGCGCAGATCGTCGTGCGCGAGACGTGCACGTCGGGATGCATCTATCGTGGCGAGGATGAGTAAATGACGGAGGCGACGCGGGGCGCTGACGCCGCCCTGTCCCCGATTGTGGCCGGCGCCTGGCGGATGGCCGACTGGCAGTGGAGCGTGGCCGAGCGGCTGGCGTGGATTGAGGGGTGTCTGGACTTGGGCGTCACCAGTTTCGATCACGCCGACATTTACGGTGGGTATGCCGTCGAGGCCCAGTTCGGCGAGGCCCTGGCGCTGGCCCCGGCGTTGCGCGCCCGCATGCAGCTGGTGAGTAAGTGCGGGATCCGGCTGCGCCATCCGTCGCGGCCGGCGCATCGTATCAAGCACTACGATAGTTCGGCGGCACACATCATCGGCAGTGCCGAGGCGTCGCTGCGCCTGTTGCGCACGGATCATCTCGACCTGCTGTTGCTGCACCGGCCGGATGCGCTGATGGATGCGGACGAGGTGGCGGGGGCGTTCGAGCAGCTCCGGCGTGACGGCAAGGTGCGGCACTTCGGGGTATCGAACTTCACGCCGGCGCAGTTTGCCTTGCTGCATAGCCGGACACCGCTGGTGACCAACCAGATCGAGCTGCATCCGCTCCATCGCGCGCCCCTTACCGATGGGACGCTCGATCAGTGTCAGGCGCTGCGGTTGCGTCCGATGATCTGGTCGCCGCTGGCGGGAGGTGCGCTGTTCACCGGTACCGAGGCCGCGGCGGTGCGTGTGCGTGCGGTGCTGCAGCAAATCGGTGACGTGCACGGGGCGAGCGCCGCGACGATCGCGTTCGCGTGGCTGCTGCGGCATCCCAGCCAGCCCGTGCCGATCACCGGCTCGCGGCGCCTCGTGGCAATACGGGAGGCGATGGCGGCCACCGCGTTGCGCCTCGATGCGCAGGAATGGACCGAGATTCTGACGGCGGCGGCCGGCCACGACGTGCCGTAAGGCGCCACCGGTGGCGCGGCTACCGGCCGCCCCACTCCTGCAGGATGACGTCGAGATCGAGGTCGGGCGCCAGAAAGCAGCCGTGCCCGTGTCCCTTCAGGATGCGCACGATGGCACCCGGTACGCGGGCTGCCATGTAGGTGGCCTGCTCGACCGACGGGATGAGATGATCTTCGTTGGCGGCAAGAAAGAGCGTGGGCACACGGATGTCCTTGAGTCGCTCGCGCAGGTCGTACCGGGTCAGGATACGCAGGCGATTGGTGTACCCTTCACGTGTGATGGCGCGCGT
>CANJOX010000287.1 GCA_947475795.1 Gemmatimonadota bacterium | reverse complement strand
TCCGAGTCGGCCACGGCCTTGGCCAGCGTGTGCATGCTGTTGGTGGCCGAGGCGGGATTGGCGGCCAGCCGGGTGCCGTTGCGGAACGCGGCGACCTGCCGGATGGTGTACTCCGCCGGTAAGCCGGCCAGCGTACCATTTTCGGGGCGCCCCTGCCCGTCGGGGAGGTGGCAGTACCCGCAGCCCCGCGCGTTGGGGGGCACCCCGTACTGCACCGACGCTGGCATCGGTGGGTGCGACTGCGGGAACCAGTCGGGGATGTCGAACCCGTTGCACACCTGCCGCATGGTGTACGTGCGCGTGGAGCGCGGCACCCGACGCCGCACCACGCTGTCCGGCTTGGGGGCGGGTGCGGCGGCCGCCGGTGCGGTGGGAAAGGCCCACGTGGGCACCGTGAAGGGCGGGCGCGCACTCTGCGCCCCGAGGGCGCTCCCCGCGGCGACGGTGCCCACGAGGAGCGCGCCGAAGCACACGGCCCGCCCCTGGCCCGTCCTCACCGCCTCAGCGCTCATCGCGCGAACAGCCGGTCGGCGATCTGCCCGGCGGCGGCCTTCGCATCGAACCGATCGTCGCCGGTGAGGATGATGATCGTCGTCTTGCGTCCCGGGTATCGCACCCACGCGCCGCGTCGTCCGTCACCGGTGCCGAACACGCGCTGCACGGCATCGCCGCGATCGGTGTCGATTTCGAACCCCTTCGGTTCCGCCGCCGGCGTCCGCCCCTGATCGAAGCGGTACAGGTCGTCCACGCTGCCGCGCCAGCTCCGGTTCACGCTGTCGTAGGCCACGCGCTGCATGCCGCCCACCGCCGTCACGCGGCGCACGGAGGCGGCGCCGATCCGTCCGGTGCTGTCCGGCGCGAGCGCCGCGTTCAGGACTGCCCCGAGTCCGCCCAGCGTGAACGCCGACGCCCCCGTCTCGGGGGTGAAGCGGGGCTGCACGGGCACGCCGTAGGCGTGGTTCACCAGCACCTTGCCGTCCTGCGCCACGAGCACGGTGGCGCCGCCGCGCGACGGCTCGCGATACGACGCGAAGAGGCCGTCCACGAACGCCGGGGTGAGCGGGGTCGCCGCGATGGCCCGCGAGATCACCCGACGCGTCGCCAGGTTGTAGCGATCGCCGGGACGGAGCGTGAGGAACGGTTTGCCGGCGTCGTTGGCATCGCGCCCGTTGTACACAAACGCCTTATTGCGCCCGATGATCTCGGCGCTGTCCCCCCGCACCACCCACGCCGTGCCCTCGTCTTCCGAAATGCCCAGCAGGTCGGGGCGGCGGGCCGTGAGTGAGTCGTGCAGATCGGGGAGCCGGTCGCGCATCACCACGTGCTGGTCGATGGCCACGCCGCGCAGGTAGGCAAAGCCCTTGAGAAACTCGGGGTGATTGAACAGGCGGTTGTCGTTCGACGGTGCGCCACGCACCAGATAGTCGCCCAGAATCGACGCGCCGGCCGACGAGCCACCCACCACGCCGCCGCGGTCGAGCACCGCCTGAAAGGCCTGTTCCGATTTGGTGCCGGCGTATGACTTCACGAGGCGGAACTGACGCCCCCCGTCAAACCAGATGCCGCGCGCGTTCGCGATGGTGGCGACGAAGCTGTCGGCATCGGCGACGGCGCGGCTGGTGGTGTGGTACACCACCACGTTGCGGGCACCGGCATTCCGCAGGAGACGGCCGCTCGCCGCGACATCGATGGAATCGCCGCCGGCGGTGGGCACATCGACGATCAGGGCATCGGGGCCGCCCGCGGCGGCGATGAATTGGGCCAGCACCTCGGGGCCCATCGAGCCGCCGCCCACGACCATGACCGTGCCCGAACGCGGTCCAACCGACGGTCCACTGGAGGTCGCCGTACTGCCCGACATGGCCCGCGGCACGGCGCCGGCACAGGCGGCGGTCCCGCTGACGGCGACGGACAGGAGCAGCAGGGCCACGCGACGGCGTGGCGCGGCGGAGAACGTATCAGCGACCATGAGCGGCATCCGGGAAGGCGGGCGAAGAAAAGCAGCGTTGCGCTGCCCTCCAGCTTACGCGCCGGTCACCGGCCCCGCTGCCCCGCCGTGCGGATGGCCCGCCCGGTCAGCCCGTGGTCGCGGGTACGGTCGCAGTCGCCGCTGTCCCTGTTTCGGCGTCCCGCAGGGCCCGTTGGGTGATCCGCGCGAAGAGCAGCCCCAGGACCACGGTGGCCACGATGCCCAGCGCCAGCACGGGCATCGGCAGGGCGCCGCGGCCATCGGCTGTGGTGACCCCGGCGGCGCCGAAGGCGGCGTACGAGGCGATGATGGGGAGCATGCCGGGCATCGCGAGGACGAAATGACGCGTTTTCACCCGGGTGACCCCCAGCGCGTAGTTCGACAGCACGAAGGGAATCGCGGGGGAGAGCCGGAGCAGGAACATGAGGCGCAGCCCGTCGTCGCCGATCACCCGATCCACGGTGCTGAGGGTGGGGTGCGCGGCGACCCGCTGCGCGACGTGGCCCCGCAGCAGGGTGCGTCCCAGCAGGAACGAGGCCGTGCCGCCCAGGGTGGCGCCGAGCAGCACCAGGGCGCTGCCCTTGGCCACCCCGAAGACCGCGCCAGCGGCCATGGTCATGAGGAACGCGGGGAGCATGAGGAGCACCACCCCGACGTATGAGGCCACGAACACCACCGGTGCCCAGACACCCAGCGTCTGCATCCACGCCGACAGGCCGGGCAGATACGGCGACGCGAACTGGCCCACGGCGATGCCGAACACCAGCGGGACGGCGATGCCGGCCGCGCGGCCGAGGCGCTGGGCGAGGCGCTGAGCGAGGCTCTTGAGGTGGGCTGCCATGTGACCGAATATACCGCATGACTCCCATCAGAGGTTCCCGGCTCCGGCCGGTGTGCACCGTCGCGGCGCTGGCCGGCTGCCTCGTGTGGGCCGTAGCCTGCGCGGCGCCGAAGCCATCCACGGTGTCGATCGTGATCGTGAATGCGCGCGTGTGGACCGGCGACAGCGCCGCCCCGTGGGCCGAGGCCGTCGCGATCGGTGGTGATCGCATCGTCGGGGTGGGGCGCAACACGGACATCCTGCGTACGGCGGGGACGGCCCGCGTGATCGACGCGCACGGCGGCATGGTGACCCCCGGCTTCATCGACAGCCACGTGCATTTCGTGGATGGTGGATTCGGTCTTGCCGCGGTGCAGTTACGCGACGCCGCCACACCCGACGCGTTCATCGGGCGCATCGCGGCGTACGCGCGCACGGTGCCCGCCGGCACGTGGATTCTGCGGGGGGACTGGGATCACACCCGCTGGGGCGGCGCGCTGCCGTCGCGCCGTTGGATCGACTCGGTCACCCCCGATCATCCGGTGCTGATCAATCGGCTCGACGGTCACATGGTGCTGGCCAACAGTGCCGCGCTGCGCGCCGCGGGGATCGATCGCACGGTCGAGGATGTCGCGGGCGGCACCATCGTGCGCGACGCCGCTGGCGAGCTCACGGGGGTGTTCAAGGACAACGCGATGGAGCTGCTGCAGGTGGCGATCCCCTCGCCGTCGGCGGCCCAGTGGGCGCAAGCCATCGACACCGCCACGGCGTACATCGCCGCGCGCGGCGTGACGACGGTCACGCACGTGGGGGCGGGGGGGCGTGGCTCATGGCAGGAGCTCGCCGCCCTGCGCCGGGCGCAGGCGGCCGGTGCCCTGCGGACGCGGTTTGTGGCCGCCGTGTCGCTGGCCGACTGGGCGATGCTGCGCGACACGATCGCCGCCCACGGCACCGGCGATGCGTGGCTGCGGATTGGTCTCGTGAAAGGATTCGTGGACGGATCGCTGGGATCCCACACCGCCGCGATGCTGCAGCCCTTCACCGATGCCCCCGCGGACAGCGGCTTCTTCGTGACTAATGCCGACAGCCTGTCGGCGTGGGTCCGCGGCGCCGATGCGGCCGGGTTGCAGGTGGCCGTGCATGCGATCGGTGATCGGGCGATCCGCACGCAACTCGACCTGTTTGAGCGCGTGGCGAAAGAGCACGGCGCCAAGGACCGTCGCTTTCGCATCGAACATGCGCAGCATATCGCACCGTCCGACATTCCACGCTTTGCGGCGCTGGGCGTGATCGCCAGCATGCAGCCCTATCACGCGGCCGATGACGGGCGCTGGGCCGAGCAGGTGATCGGCGCCGAGCGCACCAAGGGCACCTACGCCTTCAAGTCGCTGCTCGATGCGGGCGCGACGCTGGCGTTCGGCAGCGACTGGTATGTGGCGCCCCCCACGCCGCTGGAAGGGATCAAGGCGGCGGTGACGCGACAGACGCTCGACGGCCAGCAGCCCAACGGGTTTGTGCCGCAGGAGAAGATCACGGTGGAACAGGCGCTGCGGGCCTACACCGCCGGATCGGCGTACGCCGCGTTTCTGGACCGCGATCTCGGGGTCATCGCAGTGGGGAAACTCGCTGATCTCGTGGTGCTCGATCGCGACCTCACCCGGATTCCTCCGGCCACGATCGATCAGGCCGTCGTGAAAACGACCATCGTGGGCGGCCAGATCGTGTTCGGAGCGCGGTAAAACGCAACGGCCCCTGCGCGGTGCGCGCAGGGGCCGTCGTGTCACCCGAACAATGACTTATTGCAACGGCTTGGCCGGACGCTGGAAGCCGCCGTCGAGCGCGTTCAGGAACAGCTTGTACGTGCCGTGCGGCTGCGTGCGGAACAGAATTTCCGGTCCGAACAGCCACAGCGTGCCCTTGCCCATCTTGGCTTCGGCCATCGCGACGCCGCCCTTGAGCAGCTC
>CANJOX010000286.1 GCA_947475795.1 Gemmatimonadota bacterium | reverse complement strand
CGGCCGTGGCCATAGATGACCGCGGGGATGTTGCCACCCTGACGGATCTTGCGGGCAGCGCCCTTGCCGGTTTCGGCGCGAACGGACGCGGAGAGAGAAGCGGTGGACATTTGCTGCAAACCTCGGAGAAAAAGTGGTTCGGGAGTAACCGGAAATGGTCGGCCCGGCCAGGTAACGGCTTCCTGCGCCGTTATTCGAACAGCACGCTCACCGACTTGTCGGCATGCGTGAATCGGATGGCCTTCGCCAGCAGTTCGCCCACCGAGAGCACATGCAGCGACGGGAACCGTCGCTCGGGGGGGAGATTGATGGAGTCGGTCACCACGACTTCTTTGATCGGCGCGTTGGACAGCCGTTCCACGGCGGGGCCGCTGAACAGCGCGTGCGTGGCACACACGTAGATGTCGTTCGCGCCGAGATTCTTGAGTGCGCGGGCGGCTTCGGACACCGTCCCGGCCGTGTCGATCATGTCGTCGGGAATGAGACAATCCCGGCCTTCGACTTCACCGACGACGTTCATGACCTCGGCCACGTTGGCCTTGGGGCGGCGCTTGTCGATGATGGCGAAGGTGGCGTCGAGACGCTTGGCAAAGCCGCGCGCCATCTTGGCCGAACCGACGTCGGGGGCCACGACCACGAGGTCCTTGAGCTCCTTCTTGCGGAAGTAGTTCGTGAACACGGGCGCCGCGTACAGGTGATCGACGGGGACGTCGAAGAAGCCCTGCATCTGGTGCGCGTGGAAGTCGAGTCCGAGCACCCGGTCGGCGCCGGCGGTCTCGATGAGGTTGGCCATGAGTTTGGCACCGATCGCGACGCGCGGCTGATCCTTGCGGTCCTGGCGGGCGTAGCCGGTGTACGGCAGCACGGCGGTGACCCGCGAGGCTGAGGCCCGGCGCGCCGCGTCGATGAGCAGGAGGAGTTCGAGCGTGTTCTCCCCCGGCGGATTCGTGGACTGGAGCACGAACACATCGGCGCCGCGGATGTTCTCGTCGATGCGCACGAAGACCTCTCCGTCGGCGAAGCGCGTGCAGGTGACCTTGCACAGCTCGGCGCCCAGCGACTTCGCGACCTCTTCCGCCAACGGCTGGTTGGACGTGCCGGAGAGGATCTTGAAGCCGCGCGGCGACGGGGACAGCGCGTCCTGAGTCGGAGTCATCCGGAGGTCTCGACCTGCAAAGAGGGTGTGTACGACAGCAAGACAAATGGGGCGGAGTGTCGCCGGTACCTCGTGCGAGGCGCGGCGGCTCCGTCCCGTTCGTGTTTGGGCCAGCCTTTCAAGCTACTGAAAGCGGCGGCTGCTTCAAGTCCTGCACGCGCATATAGGCCCACTCGGAATCGAACCGAGATCTCCGGCTCCAAAGGCCGGGGTAATAACCGTTATACGATAGGCCAGCCGACAAACACGCTGTGCCGTATGCTATCCCGCGACTGGGGCCCGGACAAGCGGACCGCGCGCGGTCGGTGGGGGACCGGGGCGCCCGCCTCAGTCAGGAGGCGGGCCACAGCCACGCGGCGCCGCGCACTCCGCTGGCGTCGCCGTGACGATGCCGCACCAGCGGTGTGTCGACGGTCTCGGAGAAGACCCACGCGGGCAGCTCGGCGGTGATGTCCTCGGCCAGGCGCGGCACGTTCGACAGCCCGCCGCCGAGGACGATCACATCCGGGTCGAGCAGATTGATCACGCTGGCGAGGCTGCGCGCCGCGCGCGACACCAGACGGGCGCGGGTGGCGCGGGCAGCGGCATCGCCCGCGTCCGCAGCCGCGATGATGGTCGGGGTGGCGAGGGCGCCGCCGTTGACGCGGTGGTGGTCGGCGGCCACGGCCGGCCCGGAGATCCAACTTTCGATGCATCCCGCCTTGCCGCAGTAACACGCCGGCCCGGGGAGTTCGTCGGGGTGCGGCCACGGGAGCGGATTGTGCCCCCACTCGCCCGCGATGAGGTTGCGGCCGGTGAGGCACCGGCCATGCACCACGATGCCGCCGCCCACGCCGGTGCCCATGATCACCCCGAACACCACGGCGGCCCCCGCGGCCGCGCCGTCGGTGGCCTCCGAGAGCGCGAAGCAGTTCGCGTCGTTCTCCAGGCGCACGTCGCGCTCGAGGCGGGCGGCGAGGTCGGCGCCGAGCGGCTGGCCGATCAGCCAGACCGAGTTGGCGTTCTTCACGAGTCCGGTAGTAGGCACCACGGCACCGGGAATCCCCACGCCGACCGTACCACGCTGTCCGGTGCGAGCCTCGAGGCGTTCCACCAGCGCCGCGATGTCATGCACGGTGCGGGCATAGTCGCGCGGCGTCGCGACCCGTTCACGCGCGAGTTCGCGCCCGTCGGTGCCGAGCGCGATCCCCTCAATTTTGGTGCCGCCGAGATCGATTCCGATTTGCATGGCGCCAAGTGTGGGGGGCAAGCAGGCCGCGCACCAGCGTCGTGGGCCGGAAAGGGCGATCGCTCGTGCAGGCAGTGCCGTCGAGGCTGGCTCATTCAACCGCTGGGTCGTACTCTCCAGCATGCTGTGCATTTACGCGTCACGCACCGATAACCCACCGCGGCCGCCCTCTTCACTTCGCGGCGGGACGGTGCTGCGCCGTTGGTGCGGCGCGTGGGCCTGCCCGTGACTGACGCCGGGACGCCCGTTCCCACGGTGCCATTGGCCGAGGAGGCACTGGACGCTGAGTGGATGGAACACGAGGGCGACCTCGCCGCGGCGGCGATCCGTCGCCGAAACGGGCTCACGGCCCTCCGCACGCGCCTGCTGTGGTACGGACTGGCGGTCGTGTCGGCCAGCGTCGGCGCGGCGGTGCTGGTGACGGGCTCACGCGCGATGCACGCCAGCTACCCGTTCGTGGCCGTCTTTGCGGGGATGGTGGTCGTGCTGGGCGGGGTCGGGCCGGTGATGGTGGGCGGCATCGGCGCGCTGCTGCTGGCCATTGCGGTACCGCCGTTCGGGACGGCGATCATCTACGAGTCCGGCGACTGGGCCCGCGTGGCTTCGACGGTGGTCATGGTCCTGTCGTTGGCCGTCTTCAGTGAATTGCTGCTGCGCAGTCGTTTGCGCACCCTCGACCGCGAACGGCGGCTGGGCGAGGCGATGGGGCGCACGCGGCGGCTGTACGAACAGCAGCGGGTGAGTGTGCAAGCCATTCAGGCCCGCGACGAGCGGCTGGAGCAGATCACGGCCGCGCTGTCGGGGGTGGTCTATCAATACTCCGTGGATGCGCAGGGGCGTGAGCGATTCCTGTACGTGAGCCGTGGGTCGACCCGGCAGTTCGGGGTCGATCCTGACGACTTGATGGCGGATCCGGGACTCGTGTGGCGGCTGGTGCATCCGGACGACCGGGCCTCGGTGCGTGAGCACGTGGGCCGCTCGTTTCTGATGCTGACGCCGTGGGTACAGGACTTCCGCATCGGCGTCGCGCATCGCGGCGACGGCTGGGTGTGGGTGAGTGTGAGCGCGATCCCCCAGCGGGGCGCGGAGCCGGGCAGCGTCATCTGGCACGGTATCATGTCCGATGCGACCGAACGGCGCCGCGTGGAAGAGGAGCTGCGGCAGTCGCAGCGCATTGAAAGCGTGGGGCGGCTGGCGGGCGGCATCGCACATGACTTCAACAACGTGCTCACCGCCATCCTCGGCGAAGCCAGCCTCTTGGAATTCGACACGGAGCCCGATGGCGAGGTGGCGATCGCCGCGCAACAGATTCGCCGCGCCGCCGAATCGGGAGCGGCGCTCAGCCGCCAGTTGCTGGGATTCGCGCGTCGCCAGACGATGATGCCGAGTGTGCTGCGCGTGGATCAGCTGGTGTCGCGCAGCGTGCCCCTGATGACGCGCATGCTGCGCGAGCAGGTGTCCCTGACGCTCGACGTGCAGGACGGCGACCGCTGTGTGCGGGTGGACCCCAACCTGTTCGATCAGGTGCTGATGAACGTGGCGGCGAACGCGAGCGACGCGATGCCGACGGGCGGGACGTTTTCGCTGTCGGTGTGCCTGATCGCCTCGGAGCGTGCCCGCGAGCCGGCCGTGGTGCAATTCCGCCTCCGCGATACCGGCACGGGGATGCCGACGACCGTGCGCGAGCGGGCCTTCGAGCCGTTCTTCACCACGAAAGAGGTGGGCAAGGGGACGGGGCTCGGGTTGGCCACGAGCCACGGCATCATCGTGCAGGCCGGTGGCACGATGCTGATCGAGTCAACGGAAGGGCAGGGCACCACGATCCTCGTGTCGTTACCGGTGGTGAACGAGCCGGCGGACGTGGCCCCCGTGGTGGCCGCGGCCGCGCCGATCCGCGGGCATGAGACGGTGCTCGTGGTGGACGATGATCCGCACGTCCGTCGTGTGACGGCCGCGACGCTCACGCGCTTCGGCTACCAGGTGCTCGAAGCCGAGGGCGGTGAGCAGGCGCTCGCGTTGGCGATGGCCCGCCGCGACGCGGCCGGGCCCGACGGTGCTTCACCCACGCGCGACACCGTGGACCTGCTGGTCACCGACGTGGTGATGCCCGGGATGGGTGGCGCGGCGCTCGCGCAGGAGATGCGGGCCCGGGGACTCACACGTCGCGTGCTGATTGTGTCCGGCTACCCCGACGGCACGATCACGCAGCATGGTGTCGTGCTCCACGGGGTTGAGTTGCTGGGCAAGCCGTTCGCGCTGGCCGAGCTCGGGCGGCGCGTGCGTCAGCTGCTCGATCAGGAACCCGCGGCGTAGCGCCTGCGCTCAGCGCAGCCGCGCGCGGGACTCCACCAGCGCCGAGTAGAGCATGGTCTGGAATCGCGCGACGATGTCGGTG
>CANJOX010000285.1 GCA_947475795.1 Gemmatimonadota bacterium | reverse complement strand
GAATTCGCTGGAGGCGTAGAACAGCACCTCGTCGGAATCCACGTTGCTGTGGTTGTAGGGCGCCGGGATGGCCTGCGGATCGAAGTCGTACGGCCGCGGGCAGAAGGAGCAGATCACGAAGCCGTCGCCCTGGAACGTCTGGTGCACCGGGGGCGGCTGGTGAATGCGCCCCACGATGGGCTCGAAGTCGTGGATGCTGAAGATCCACGGATAGAAGTAGCCGTCCCACCCGATCACGTCGAAGGGATGGTGATCGAGCACGAGTTCGTTCAGCGCGTCGTACTGCTTCACGATGATCGGGAAGTCGCCCTTCTCATCGCGCGGCGCCACATGCTCGGGGCGCCGGATGTCGCGCTCCGAAAACGGCGCGCCCTCCAGCATCTGACCGAAATTGTTGCGGTAGCGCGACGGCACCCGCACGTGGCCGCGGCTTTCCATCACGAGCAGCTTGGTGGGCCCCTGCGACGGATCGAGGCGCCAGCGGTGCGTGATGTTGCGGTGGATCACCACGTAGTCGCCCGACTTGTACGGCAGTTCGCCGAACACCGACTCGAGGACGCCGGTGCCTTCCACCACGTACACCACTTCGTCCGCCTGCGAATTGCGGTAGAAGTGCGCATCGAGCTGGTCGGGTTCGACGTACTGCATCACGATGTCGCTGTTGAACAGCAGCGGCATGCGGTCGAGCGTGGGCGACCCCCCCGTGGGGCCGCGCGCCGTGAGAAAATGCCGGTGCCGCAGCGACGTCTCCGTATCGGCCTCGAGCACGACGTCGCGCAGCTTGCGCGCCGAGGTGACCGTGGTGGGCGGATGCGTGTGGTAGAGCAGCGACGAGGTGCCGACAAAGCCCTCGTGCCCCATCAACTCCTCGGCGTACAACCCGCCGTCGGGACGACGGAACACGACGTGGCGCTTGCGGGGCACCGATCCCAGCTGGTGATAGAAGGGCATCGATTCCTCAGAGGTTGCCGCGGAGTTCCTGTTCGCGCTCGATCGCTTCGAAGAGCGCCTTGAAGTTGCCCTTCCCGAAGCTCTTGGCGCCCTTCCGCTGAATGATCTCGTAGAACAGCGTGGGACGGTCTTCCACCGGCTTGGTAAAAATCTGCAGCAGGTAGCCGTCGGGATCGCGGTCCACGAGGATGCCCAGCGCGGCGAGCGCGTCGATGTCTTCATCGATGTGCCCGATGCGCTCCTGCAGCTCGGCGTAGTACGACGTGGGCACCGACAGGAATTCCACGCCGCGGTCGCGCAGCGCGGTCACGGTGGCCAGAATGTTGTCGGTGGCCAGCGCGAGATGCTGCGCGCCGGGGCCGCCGTAGAAATCCAGATACTCCTCGATCTGCGACTTCTTCTTGCCGGAGGCCGGCTCGTTGATCGGAAACTTGATCTTGTCGTCGCCGTTCGCCATCACCTTGGACATGAGCGACGAGTACTCGGTGCTGATGTCATCGTCGTCGAAGGTGATGAGATTGCGGAAGCCCATCACGTCGCCGTAGTACGCCACCCAGCGGTTCATCTGCCCCAGCTCCACGTTGCCCACGCAGTGGTCCACGTACTTGAGCCCCACGTCGTCGGGCTGATAGCGCGGCGTCACAGCGCGGAACCCGGGGAGGAACAGCCCGCGGTAATTACGGCGCTCCACCAGCGAATGAATCGTGTCGCCATAGGTGCCGATGGCAGCGATGATCACCTCGCCGTGTTCGTCGCTGAACAGCTGCGGCTCCTGCACCGCGATCGCACCGCGGGCGATCGCCGTCTCGTAGGCCGCGCGCGCGTCGTTGACCCACAGGGCGTAATCGCGCACGCCGTCGCCGTGCTTGTGTACATGCGCCGCGATGGGCGAGTCGGGGCTGAGCGCCGTGGTGAGCACCAGGCGGATCTTCCCCTGCTGCATGAGATAGCTGGCGCGGTCACGCACCCCGGTTTCGGGGCCACGGTAGCCTACCAGCTGGTACCCGAAGGCGGCGCGATAGTAGTGGCTGGCCTGCTTGGCATTGCCGACGTAGAACTCGATGTAGTCGGTGCCGTTGATCGGGAACGCGTCGTGCTCGATCCCCTGCTCGGGGAGGGTCATGGTCGCCATGGGGCGTACCTCGGGCTGATGATGGATGGGTCGCCACGCGCGGGAATCGCGCCGACGGGGGCAGCCATCACCGGCTCAGATATGCGAACGCGGCAGCGCGCCGATCCAGGCGCGTTGCCGTTCATCCTCAGCGAGCGGGGTGCAGCACATACTGAAAGATAACCTCCCCGGCCGCCCTCGGGGCTAGAACCTGAGCTCCGGCAGGTCGTGAAACAGCGCGAGCGCCGCGGGGTTGGCCAGCGCATCGGCGTTCTTCACGGCGCGGCCATGCACCACGTCGCGCACGGCCAGTTCGGTGATCTTGCCGCTGATGGTGCGCGGAATATCGGCCACGGCCACAATCACCTTGGGCACGTGGTGGGGGCTGGCGTGCTCGCGGATCCGCTGCCGGATGGCGCGCTGCAGCGCCTCCGTGAACGGCTCCCCCTCGCGCAGGCGCACGAACAGCACCACGCGCGTGTCGCTCCCGTCGTGCCCCAGCTGCTGCTCGATCACCAGCGACTCCAGCACCGCCGGGATCTGCTCCACCTGCCGGTAAATCTCGGCCGTGCCGATCCGCACGCCGCCGGGGTTAAGCGTGGCGTCGCTGCGCCCGTGAATCACGAGCCCGTCGTGCGCCGTGAGCTCCGCCCAGTCGCCGTGCCGCCACACACCGGGGAAATAGTCGAAGTACGCCGCCCAGTACAGCGCGCCGTCGGGGTCGTTCCAGAAGGCCACCGGCATACTGGGAAAGGGCGCCGTACACACCAGTTCGCCGGGGATGCCGCGCACCGGGGTGCCGTCGTCACCGAACACGTCCACCGCCATCCCCAGCCCACGCATCTGCAGTTCGCCGCGGTATACCGGCCCCGTGGGATCGCCGAGCGCGAAGCAGCTGATGATGTCGGTGCCGCCGCTGATGCTGGCCAGGCGCAGATCGCCCTTGATGGCGGCGTACACGAAGTCGTAGCTGTGCGCCGCGAGCGGGCTGCCGGTGGAGAGCATGGCCCGCAACGCCGACAGATCGAACGTCGCGCCCGGCTGTAGCCCCTCTTTCTCAAGCACGGCCAGATACTTGGCGCTGGTGCCGAACACCGACACACGCTCCGCCGCCGCCATGCGCCACAGGATGCCGGCATCGGGGGCCAACGGCGCGCCGTCGTACAGCACGATGGTGCTCCCCACGGCCAGCCCCGACACGAGCCAATTCCACATCATCCACCCGCAGGTGGTGAAGTAGAAGAGCACGTCGTCGTGGCCGAGGTCGGTGTGCAGCGCCAGTTCCTTCCAGTGCTGGAGCAGCGTGCCGCCGGCACCGTGCACCATGCACTTGGGGAGGCCGGTCGTCCCCGACGAGTACATGATGTACAGCGGATGGTCGAAGGGGAGCCGCGTGAACACCGGCGCGCGGTGCGCTGCGTAGCGGGCCAGCACGTCGGTGAATCGGTGCGCCGCGGGCAGGCCAGCCAGGTCGGGGGTGGCGCTCACGTACGGCACCACCCACACCGCCGCGAGCGACGGCAGCGACGCGGTAATTTCGCGCAGGCGCGCCAGGCAGTCGATCTGCTTGCCGGCGTACCAGTAGCCGTCGGCGGCGATAAGCACCTTGGGGGCGATCTGCCCGAAGCGGTCGAGCACACCCTTGGTGCCGAAGTCGGGGGAGCAGGACGACCACGTGGCGCCCAGCGACGCCGTGGCCAGCATCGCGACGACGGCCTGCGGCAGGTTGGGGAGATAGCCCACGACCCGGTCACCCACGCCCACACCGGCCGCCTGCAGCGCGGCGGCCGTGGCGGCCACCTGCGCGGCGAGGTCGGCAAAACTCAGGCGCTGCTGCGCCCCGTGCTCGTTCCACGCCACGATGGCGGTGCCGTCGTCGCGCCGGCGCAGCAGATGTTCAGCGAAGTTGAGGCGCGTATCGGTAAACCACCGTGGGCCGTGCGTGGCATCGGGCGGCGCCATGCGGTCGCCCCCCACGAGCACCTCGGTCCACGGCGCATCGGCCGGCCCGGGACCATCGGCCATGATGCCGGCCTCGCGCCACAGCGCGGCCCAGAACGCCGCCGGATGGGCCACCGACCAACGCTGCAGCGCGTGGCTGTCGGTCACCGTGTCGTCGATCACGCCGCGTGCGGCGAGCCCGCGACGGAAACGGGTGAGACGAGCCGCCGCGGCCCCTTCGGCGGTGGGTGTCCAGATCGGCACGCCGGCGTCCATCAGCGCACTTCGTCGCGTGCGAGTTGCACGGTATGACACGCCGGACCGTGCGATTCGCAGTACCAGCCGTGCCGGTCGTGAAAGATCAGGTGCGGCGCATCGTTGGGGCGCAGGCGCACGCGCACCAGGTGCTCGACCCCCGTCTGCGCCCCGACGACGGCGCGCGGATCGAGCACGTCGATCACCGGGCGCACCGGGAACAGGTCCAACTGCGGCGGCGCGATGGCGGCCTTGGCATCGGCGGCCGACGCGCGCGCGCTCTTGGCCCGCTTGGGGGCGGGCGGACGCTCGGAGCGCGTCATGGGCGTGGACCAACCAGCGGAAGCATCCCCAATGGTCGCTGAGGCGCACGCCGTTCGCCAGCGGCACCCTGGGTTCGCATTCCGGCGTGGCGTTGCCGCGTCACGCGTCCATCACCGCGCGGATATCGGCGTCAAGCGTGGCCTCGGCCGTGTGGCGCGTGACCCACGACACCACGAAGAACACCAGCATCGAGAGCACCAGTGCGATGGCCGTGGCCGTCACGCCGGCGGGAAAGGTGAACACGCGGGCGTACGCCAGCGTCTCGAGTCCCAGCG
>CANJOX010000284.1 GCA_947475795.1 Gemmatimonadota bacterium | reverse complement strand
GTGTGCGACGAGAAGGGGGCGCGGCTGGAGGAGGCGGGGTATCTCTTCCGTCGGTAGAAAACTGCCAACTGCTTAGGCGGCAGGGAGGAGGGTCTCAGGGCGGAGAAGGCAGGACAGCTGCGTCGTGCTCCTGCCTCCTCCTTCCTGACACCCTCCTCCCTGCCTACTAGGCAGTTGGCCGTTCAAGAGTGCTCCCTAAGCCGTTGGCCGTTCGCTTACCTTGCGGTATGTCCGATCCCACCCTCCCGACCCCCTACGCGCCCGCCGCCATCGAGCCCAAGTGGCGCGATCGCTGGGCCGACCGCGGCACCAACCACGCCGCGCTCGACAACGCCGCGCGCCCGTTCTACGCGCTGATGATGTTCCCCTATCCGTCGGCCGAAGGGCTGCACGTGGGAAACCTCTTCGCGTTCACCGGCAGCGACATCTCGGCGCGCTTCCACCGGCTGCTGGGCTACGACGTGTTCCAGCCGTTGGGCTACGATGCGTTCGGGATCCACTCGGAGAACTACGCGCTGCGGATCGGCGCGCACCCGATGGAGCTCACGCCGAAAAACGTGGCGAACTTCCAGCGGCAGCTCGAGCGGGCGGGGTTGATGGTGGACTGGCGGCAGAAGGTGGACACGTCGCGGCCGGACTACTACAAGTGGACGCAGTGGGTCTTCCTGCAGCTGTACCGCCAGGGGCTCGCGTACAAGAAGGCCGCCGCCGTGAATTGGTGTCCGTCCTGCAAGACGGTGCTCGCCAACGAGCAGGTGGAGGGCGGGACCTGCGAACGCTGCGGCACGGCGGTCGAGCAGCGGTTTCTCGAGCAGTGGTTCTTCCGCATTTCGGCGTACGCCGAGCGGCTGCTGAACAACCTCGAGTGGCTCGATTGGTCGCCGATCACGAAGTCCGCGCAGAAGAACTGGATCGGTCGCTCCGAAGGCGCCGAGTTGTCGTTCCGCGTGGGCGGGCAGACGGACACCGTCACGGTGTTCACCACGCGTCCTGACACGATTTTCGGCGCGACGTACCTCGTGCTCGCGCCCGAGCATCCGCTGGTGGCCACGCTCACGACCGACGCGCAGCGCGCCGCGGTGGCGGGATATCAGGAGGCGACGAAGAAGCAGGACCTGATCTCGCGCAAGAGCACGAAGGAAAAGACGGGCGTGTTCACGGGCGCGTACGCGGTGAATCCGGCCACCGGCGCGAACATCCCGATCTGGATCGCCGACTACGTGCTGATGGAATACGGCACGGGCGCGATCATGGCGGTGCCGGGACACGACGAGCGCGATTTCGAATTCGCGCAGTTGTTTGCCCTGCCCATCGTCCGCGTGGTGGCGGGCCCGGACGACCGTGCCGACACACCGCTGGGCGAGGTCGCGTATACCGACGACGCGCAGGGGCGTCTCGTGAACTCCGGGACGTTTGACGGGCTCCCGGTTGCCGAGGCGAAGACGGCCGTGACCGCGTGGCTTGCGGCGGGCGGCCACGGCACGAAGGTCACGAATTACCGTCTGCACGACTGGTGCATCTCGCGCCAGCGGTATTGGGGCCCGCCGATTCCGATCATCTACTGCGACGCGTGCGGCACGGTACCCGTGCCGGAGTCGCAGTTGCCGGTGGAGTTGCCGTTCATCCCCGA
This sequence comes from Gemmatimonadota bacterium, assembly GCA_947475795.1. Next base: position 3,269 of record CANJOX010000284.1, on the reverse strand, counting down.
CTTCAAGCCCGACGACTCCGGTATTTCACCGCTGGCGCGGCACGAAGAGTGGTTCCGCGTACCGTGTCCCACGTGCGGCGCGCCGGCGCGGCGGGAAACCGACGTGTCCGACACGTTCCTCGACAGCGCGTGGTACTTCCTGCGTTACCCCAGCGCCACGCGCAGCGATGTGGCGTTCGACGCGGACCGTACGTCGCGTTGGCTCCCCGTGGATTCGTACATCGGCGGCAATGAGCACGCCGTGTTGCACCTGCTGTACTCGCGCTTCGTCACGATGGTCATGAAAGACGCGGGGCACATCGATTTCGAAGAGCCGTTCACGCGCTTCCGTGCGCACGGCATGATCATCCGCGAAGGCGCGAAGATGTCGAAGTCGAAGGGCAACGTGATCAACCCCGATGTGTACATGGAAGAGTGGGGCGCCGACGCGTTCCGCATGTATCTCATGTTCCTCGGCCCGTACGAAGAGGGTGGCGACTTCCGCGACCAAGGGATCAGCGGCGTCCGGCGGTTCCTCGACCGCCTGTGGGCGTCCGTGCGCGATGCACGGGCGGACGTGCCGATCGATGCCAACGTGGTGCGGCAGGTGCATCGCACCATCAAGAAGGTGGGCGATGATACCGCCGGGCTCAGCTATAACACGGCGATTGCCGCCATGATGGAGTGCCTCAATCACCTGCGGTCGGGCGACCGCGCCGTGCACCGGGCCGAGGTGTTGCCGTTGGTGCAACTGGTGGCCGCGTACGCGCCGCACTTCGCGGAAGAGTGCTGGGAGATGCTCGGTCACACCGGCAGCGTGTTCGACGCCGGCTGGCCGACGTTCGATCCGGCGATGCTCGTGGACAACGAAGTCGATCTGGTCGTGCAGGTGAACGGCAAGGTCCGTGGCAAGCTGCGCCTGGCCGCGGACGTGACGCAGGACGCCGCGATGGCGGGCGCGATGGCCGATGCCGGGATCGCGAAATTCGTGGTCGGGGAGATCAAAAAGGTGATCTTCGTGCCCAAGCGGCTGCTCAACATCGTGGTGTAAGTCGTGGGGCGCGTGCGCCCCGATGCCAGTGGCCGTCGCCGGCGAATCCGTGGCAACGATTGGAGCGCCGGCAGCGTTTTATCTCTGAAGCGTTCCTCGCGGCGCTCGCCGGCCCCCGGGTCGCATGACGAGCGCTCTTTCCGCCCCGCCGTTCGCCCCTGCGAATGCCAGACAATGTGATGCCGCTGCGCGCCACGCGCCGGTTCGCCATAGCCCCCGTGCACCGGCTGTTCGCCGGTGCCTCCTTGCTCCTCGTCGGGCTCTCGGCCTGCAAAGAGAACAAGCGCCCGCCGCGTCCCGCGCCGGTCGTCTCCACGGCGTCCGTGAAGAAGGGGCCGCTCCCCTTTGTCGTGACCGCCAACGGGCAGATCGAGCCCAACCGTACCGTCTCGGTGCAGTCGCTCGTGTCGGGGATGCTCACGCGCGTCGCCATCGCCGAGGGGGATGAGGTCCGGCAGGGGCAGGTGCTGTTTCAGATCGATCCGCGGCCGTTCCGAGCCGAGGTCGACCGGCTGGAGAGCACGCTGGCTCGCGATCAGGCCACGCTGGCGCGCGCCCGCGGTGACTCCGTCCGCTTCGCCGGTCTGGCGAAGGATGGTTACGTGACGCGACAGCAGCTCGACCAGACCTTCGCCGAAGCCTCGGCGCTCGCCGCCACCGTTGCGGCCGGGCGTGCGTCGCTCGAGCGGGCGCGACTGGATCTCGAGAACGCCACGGTCAAGGCGCCGATTTCCGGGCGGACGGGGCAGATCACCCTGCGCGCGGGCAGCCTCGTGCGTGCCCAGGCCGATCCGCCACTGCTCATCATCAACGAACTCGAGCCGGTGCTGGTGCGCTTCAGCGTGCCCGAGCAGGCGTTCGAGGAAATGCGCCGTCGCGCCGGGCTGGATCAGGCGTTGTCGGTCGACATCGTGCCCAACGTCGGTGACAGCACCAAGAAAATCACCGGTACCCTCACGTTCATCGACAATGCCGTCGATCGCGCCACGGGGACAGTGCTCCTGAAGGCCCGGGTGCCCAACGCCGACCGCGCCCTGTGGCCCGGTCAGTTCGTGTCGGTCGGTCTGCAATTGGCCGTCGATCAGGACGCCATCACGGTGCCCGCCGAAGCCGTCGTTGCGACCGGGACCGGCGCTTTTGTGTATCTCGTGGACGGTGGCAAGGCCAAGCGCACGGCGGTCAAGGTGGGGCGTCAGGCGGGCACGGTGGTGAAGGTGGACAGCGGTCTGGTGGGCGGCGAGCAGGTGATCATCGAAGGGCAGAACCGCCTGCAGGACGGCGCGAAAGTCGAACTGCGTGGATCGCTCTCCGGTGGTGGCCGCAGTGGCGCGAACGGCGGTCGGAGCGGTCGCGGTGGAGCGCGTGGTGGTGCCGGTGGTGCCGGTGGTGCCGGTGGAGGCGCAGGGGCAGGGGCAGGGGCGGGCGGCGGGAATCCCCGCGGGGGCGCCCGATGAATCTGAGCGCCATCTGGATCCGACGGCCGGTCATGACCACGCTGGTCATGCTGGCCATCCTGACGTTCGGCGTGGTGGCGTATCGCGCCCTGCCGGTCAGCGACCTCCCCACGATCGATTACCCCACCATCACCGTGTCCGCCGGCTTGCCGGGCGCGAGCCCGGAAGTCATGGCGACCTCGGTCGCGACGCCGCTCGAGCAGGCTTTCTCCACGGTGTCGGGTATCGAGAGCATCACGTCCTCGAGTTCGCAGGGGAGCACCAACGTCACGCTGCTCTTCGCCCTCGACCGCGACATCGACAAGGCTGCCGGTGATGTGCAGTCGGCCATTTCGAAGACGCTGCGCCAGCTGCCGCAGGGCATCAATCCGCCCTCGTACAACAAGGCGAACGCGGCGGACTCGCCGATCATGATGTTCTCGGTCAATTCCGACGTGCTCAGCCGTCAGGAATTGAGCGAATACGCCGAAACGTTCCTGGCCCAGCGCATCTCCACGGTGACCGGTGTGGCGCAGGTGCAGGTGTACGGCTCGTCCAAATACGCCGTGCGGGTGCAGCTCGATCCCGGCGCCATGGCGGCGCGCGGCATCGGGATCGACGAAGTGCAGAGTGCCATCAATCAGGGCAACTCCAACTCGCCGGCCGGTGTGCTCATGGGGCCGAACCAGTCGTTCACCCTGCAGGCGTCGGGGCAGCTCCGCAACGCCGCTGAGTTCCGCAACCTCGTGGTCACGATGCGCAACGGCGCGCCGATCCGCCTCGGCGAGCTCGGCACGGTGATCGAT
>CANJOX010000283.1 GCA_947475795.1 Gemmatimonadota bacterium | reverse complement strand
TGGCCAAGAACGAGCTGCGCAACCGCTCGCGCAATCCGCTGGTGCTGTTCCAGACGATCAAGGCCAAGTTCGAGGACGAAGACCGGCCGTTGCAGTTCGAAGACACGCACACGCGCCCGGACGACATGTTCCGCAAGCGCCACCTGCGGGAGATGGTCGAGCAGTCCGTGGGGCAGCTGCCGGCGCACCACCGCGAGGTGTTCGTGCTGCGCGAGCTCGAAGGGAAGTCGTACGAGGAGATCGCGGAGATCACCGGCGTGAACCTGGGTACGGTCAAGTCGCGACTCAACCGGGCACGGACCGCGTTCGCAGACATCATCGCACCGCTGGTTCGCTAGACGGACCACGCCGCCCGTTTCTCACGGGTGCCATCGGATGCCAACTGGAAAGCATCTCACAACTGAAGCACTGACTGCATCGCCCCCGTCCGGTATTGCCGTGGCGGGGGTGATGCGTTTCCATTGGGGCGGCACGGCGGAACCGCTCTCGCCGCCACGGGTATCGTGCCATGCGATCGTCGAGCCGACGGCTGCGGCTGTCCCCGAATCGCCGATTGACGAGCGTGTATGCTGTCCCCGACACCGATGAACCGCGCACCGATGGACTGCAAGAGCTTCCGCCGACAGCATCTGGCCTATCTGGACGATACGCTGCCAGGTGACGACATGACGAGGGCACAACATCACGTGATGGTGTGCGACGGTTGTGCGGCCCACGACACGTTGGTGCGCCGATCCTTGATGGTGGCGCGCAGTCTGCCCACGGTCACACCCAGTGTCGAGTTTCAGGCCCGCCTACGGGCGCGTCTGGCCGAGTGCCGTGATGAGTCGCGCACGGCGCGCGATGCGGGGACTCCGCTCACCCGCCGCTGGGGAACCGATCCGATGCGGCCGCTCCCCGCGCCGGACGCGCGCCGAATCACGTCGCGCCTGCTGGTCGCCGCCGCTGCGGGTGCCATGCTCGGGGCGTACGCGTGGCAGGGGTGGGGTGCCCCACCTGCGTCAGCGCTGTCGATCCAGCCGGTGATCGCCTCCCAGCCTGCCATGCCCACACCGGCGCCGTATATCACGCCGGAGCTGATGCAGGCGATGGCAACCGGAAATCCCGTGTGGCCGGCCGCGCTGCTGATCGAGGACGCCCCCGCGCACTACCTGCCCACCGACTTCACCCTCACAGCCTTCTCCGCGGCCCGCTAGCGGAGCCGCCCGGGGGAGCCGCCCAGGGGAGCCCCGCTCCCTTATCTTTGCGGGATGCCTCCCCGCGCCCCCGCCCCCACCGCCAAGGAAGCGTCGCCGCTGCGCGTGGTGCAGGCGGCCGTCCAATCGCGTTCGTTCGCGCCGGTGTACTACCTGCACGGCGACGATGATTACCTCAAGGATGGCGCGGTGCGCGAGCTGCTCGACGCCGCCATCGACGCCGGCACGCGCGACTTCAACCTCGAAGTGCGCCGCGCCAACGAGCTCGACGCGGAGACAATGAGCAGCCTCCTGTCTACGCCGCCGATGCTGGCCGAGCGCCGTGCGGTGGTACTCCGCGACGTCACGACGCTCAAGAAAGCGGCGCGCCAGCAGTTGGACCGGTATCTCGCGCGACCGGCGGCCGACACGCTGCTGCTGCTGGTGAGTCCGGCCGGGACGAAAGTGGATGCCGGGCTCGCCGGCGCGTCGCTCGCGCTGGAATTCGCGCCGCTCACGCCGGAACGCGTGCGTCGCTGGATCACTCACCACGCGACGACGGTGCTGCACACCGACATCGCCGATGACGCCTCGCAGCTGTTGCAGCAGGCCGTGGGCAACGATCTCCATCAGCTGGCGTCCGAACTCGACAAGTGTGCCAGCTATGCGCTGGGCATGCACGCCGGGCCTGACCGCGTCCCGAAGCCCGCCGATGGGGTACCGGCGCGTGCCTGCATCGACGTGGACACGGTGTCGGCAGTCGTCGGTGTCCGACGTGGCGAGACGGCGACCGACCTGCTCGACGCCGTGGCGCGGCAGGACGCCGCCGCGGCCGTGGCGTTGGTGGGACATGTGCTCAGCCAGCCCAAAGTCTCCGCGGTGCAGGTGGTGATGATGTTGAGCACGCAGGCGTTTGCGCTGGCCTTTGGCCGGGCGCGTCGTGACGGCGGTGTGCCCACCAACCGGTTGCCGCAGGAATACTTCGCGTTCCTGAAGGAGACCGGTGGCTATCCGGGGCGGCCGTGGGGTGAAGCGGCGTCGGCGTGGACGAAAGTGACGGACCAGTGGAGTGCCGCGGCCTGTGAACAGTCGCTCGCGCTCCTGTTGGAAGCGGATATCGCCCTCAAGGAATCGACCGTGTCGAACGACGAACAGATCCTGATGTCGCTGGTGCTGGGCCTCTGTGCGATGCGACGCCGGAAGGCGGCGTGACCCGATCGTCCGCGTGGCGATGGGTGCCGCTGCTCGCGCTGCTGTCCGTTGGCGGGACCGTACCGATACACGCCCAGGTGGCACCCGCAGTGGCACCCGCGGTGGCACCTGCGGTGGAGCGCGCGACGACGCGCGCGCGTGCGTTGCTCGATGCCGGCGAGGGGACCGATGCGCGCGCGTTGCTCGATTCACTGCTCGGCGTCGTGCCCCGTGGCACGATGGAGCAGGCGGAGGTGCTGTTCTGGCGGGCCGTGATGGCCGAGCGCGTGAGCGAGGCAGAGCGCGACTGGAAACGGCTGGTGATCGAGGTCCCGCTCTCGCCGCGCGCCCCCGATGCGCTGATCCGCCTGGGTGAACTCGACATGCTGCGCGGGCATCCGGCCGAGGCGCGGGTGTATTTCGCGCGGCTGCTGCGTGACTTTCCCGGCGGCAGCTACCGCACGAAGGGACTGCTGTGGCTGACGCGCAGTTACTTCGACGAGCGTAACACGGCCAATGGCTGTCGTGCGCTGGATTCGTTGCGCGGGGTGGAGATCCCCGACGGTGAACTGCGCCTGCAGTCGGATGAATTGCAGCGCCGGTGCACGGCGGCGATGCTGGCGACGCCATCGCCGTCACCGTTAGCGACGCCCTCACCGGCGCCCTCACCGGCGCCGGCGCCAGCTGCCGACGATCGCGCCGCAGGACGGTACTCGGTACAGCTGGCCGCCTACGACACGCGGGCGGAAGCGGAGACGGCGGCGCGTCGCTTCGTCGCGCAATCGATTGACGCGCGTGTCGACGGCACCGAAAAACCGTTCCGGGTGCGGACGGGCTACTACGCCACGCGGTCGGCCGCGAACGCGGCGCTGGCGGCGCTGAAAAAGCGCGGGCACGACGGCTTCGTCGCGGAGCGCGCCCGGTGAGCGGTGCCGCCACGCCGTTGATGCAGCAGTACCGGGAGATCAAGTCGCGCCATCAGGACGCGATTCTGTTTTTCCGGATGGGCGACTTCTACGAAATGTTTTACGACGACGCCGAGACGGCGTCGCGGGCGATCGGTCTTACGCTCACGTCGCGCAACAACGGGGGCGCGGCGGAGGTGCCGCTGGCAGGTATCCCCGTGAAGGCGGCGGCGGAATATCTGCGCCGTCTGGTAGGGCAGGGCTTCCGCGTGGCGATCTGCGAGCAGGTGGAAGACCCGAAGTTCGCCAAGGGGCTGGTGAAGCGTGAAGTCGTGGAGACGATCACGCCGGGTGCGGTGTTCGCCGACGATCTGCTGGATGGGGCGCGCGCCAACTACGTGTGCGCGATCGCGACCGGTCGTGATGCCGCGCGCGACGGCGCACGCGACCAGATCGGGATCGCGGCCGCCGACCTTTCTACCGGTGAATGGCGTCTGTTTCTCATGACGCCGATGGATGCGCCGGCGGTGCTCGCCCGTCTCGCGCCGCGCGAGCTGCTGCTGGTGCGCGGCGCCTCGCACCCCGAGCTGGCGGCGGCGATGACGGCGGTGGACAACGTGCTCATGACTGAGCGCGAAGGATGGGAGTTCGACGCCCAGCTGGCGGCCGATGAACTCGCGCGTCAGTTCGACGTGCAATCGTTGGAAGGCTTCGGCCTGGGCAGTGATGACGTGGCGGCCGTGGGCGCGGCCGGGGCGCTGTTGCGGTATCTGCGGGAGCTGCAGCCCGGCGGCTTGCCGCATCTGGCGCGCCCCGTGGTGGAGCGTCCCGGCGGCGTGATGCCGCTGGACGAAATGACGCGCCGTAATCTGGAGCTGGTGGAATCGCTGCGCGGTGGTGAGCTGGCGGGCACCCTGCTGTCGGTGATGGACCGGACGGCCACGCCGATGGGCCAGCGTCTGCTGCGGCAGTGGCTGTTGGCGCCGCTGCTCGAGCGGGTGGCCATCGAGTTGCGGCTCGACGCCGTGACCGTGCTCGTGCGCGACCCGGTGGGGCGTGCTGGGGTGCGTGATGCGCTCGACGGCGTGCGCGATGTGGAGCGACTGGCGAGCAAGGCGGCCGCGGGTCGTGCCACCCCGCGCGAGTTGCGCGCCCTGGGCGATTCGCTGGCGCGCTTGCCGCAGGTGGCCGACGCCGTGCGTGCGGTGCTGGGGCACGCGACGCAAGGGCATGCGAGCGGCGGACAGCTCGCCACGCTGTTGGACGATTGGGATGACGGTCGCGATTGCGCGGCGCGTCTCACGACGATGCTGGTGGAGCGTCCCCCGCTGATGATCGGCGAGGAGGACACCATCGCGCCGGGGCGTGACGCCGAACTCGATGCGCTGCGTGCGCTCCGCGACGGCGGCAAAGATGCGATCGCGACGATTCAGGCTGAGGAGCGTGCGCGCACCGGCATCACGTCGCTCAAGGTGGGCTACAATCGCGTATTCGGATATTTTCTCGAGATCTCGAACGCGAACCGTCACCTCGTGCCCGATGACTATCAGCGCCGGCAGACGCTGACCGGTGCCGAGCGGTACGTCACGCCGGCGCTCAAGGAATACGAGGAGAAGGTGCTGAGCGCCGCC
>CANJOX010000282.1 GCA_947475795.1 Gemmatimonadota bacterium | reverse complement strand
GCGTGTACGAGCCGGGGATGATCGGGCTCTCGGGATCGCGCGAGGCGGCCGAGAACTCGGTCACGCGCGGCACCGTGAGGGACGACGCGAAGACGCTCGTGCCGGTGTTATTCTGGTCTTCGTACACCCACGCCAGCTTGGTCGTGTTGGTGAACCACGACGTCGACTTCACGGCCGTGAGCGTGCTGCCCAGGTTGTAGGCCTTGGTCTGGTCGATGCTGCTGGAGATGTTGCCCTTGCTCACCGTGCCCGTGGAGCCGATGTAGCCGAGCGGCGTGTACGAACGGAACTCGCGCGAGCCGCGATCGAAGTTGGTGTTGGCTTCGGCCGTGAGCCACTGGAACGGGCGGTAGCGCACCTTGAGCGTGCCCGTGAAGCGGTTGCGGTCGCTCATGTTCTGGATGTTCGACCAGTTGTAGAGCGGGTTGCTCACGTTGCCCGAGGCCGGCGTCTGACGGATCGCGGCCTTGTACGGCGTGCCGTTCGGGTTGTTCTCGAGCAGGTCGATGTTCGGCTCGAGGAAGCGGAGGCCGAAGAACGCGTCGCCCGAGCTGTCGTCGGCCTGGTCAGCCTTGGACTGGCCGTAGAAGGCGCCCGTCTGCAGGTCGAGCTTGGGGTGCAGTTCGAGGTCGAGGTTCATGCGGAAGTTCTGGCGGTTGTAGCCGCTCAGCAGATTCGCGATACCCTGATCCTTGGTGTTCTGGAACGAGGCGTTGAAGTTCGACCGCTCGTTCCGCTGCCCGACCGAGATGTAGTTCGTCATGAACTGCCCCGAGCGGAACACGTCGCCGAGCTGGTCGAAGACCTTCGGATACGAATTGTCGGAGATCTTGTCGTCTTCCTGGATGCGGTTGCCGTTGGCATCCCGCGCGAACTCGCCCGACGCCGTGACCTTGTACGGGTGCGACAGGTTGTTCGGGATCGTCTTGCGGAGGTCGTTGCTGCCGTACTCGTTGCGCACGGTCACGCTGGTCTGCCCCGCGGCGAGCGCGGCGCCACGCTTCGTGAAGATCTGCACCACGCCGTTGGCGGCGTCGGAGCCGTACAGCGAGCTCGCGGCGGCACCCTTGATGACTTCGATGCGCTCGATGTCTTCCGAGTTGATGTCGGCGAGCGACAGGCGCGAGATCGTGCCGTCGACGATGATGAGCGGATCCTGGCTGCCCGTGAGCGACGTGGGGCCACGGAGACGGATGCGCGGCGCCGAGCCGGGCTCACCGTTCACGGCCGTGACGCTGGCACCGGCCACGCGGCCGCTCAGCGCGCCGAGGGGCGAGGAGGCGGGCGCTTCCTTGATCTGCGCGTTGTCGACCGCGGCCACCGCGAAGGTGGTCTTCTTCTGCGAGGTCGCTTCCGAGACGCCCGTCGTCACGACGGTTTCAAGATTGAGCACGTCCTTTTCGAGCTCGAAGTTCTGCTCACTGCGTCCGGCGGCCAGCGTGATCGAGCGGCGGATCGGCCGGTAGCCGATGCTACGGGCCAGCAGACTGACCGGCTTGCTCGCGCGCGACGGATCGACGGTGAACGAGTAGCGCCCCTGCTGGTCGGTGACGGCACCGGCCGCGAGTTCGACGATGCCGATCTGCGTGCCGCCCAACGGCTGCCCGTTCGAGGTCACCCGACCGGTGATCGTCATGGAAGCCTGCGCCTGTGCGGCAACGGGCTTCAGTAGGAACAGCAGTGAGGCGGCAGCGAGCAGCCGCCGCGTAACGTGTTGCATTCGAGCTCCTGTCCTGGGGATTTCGTCCCTACGTGGTGCGGCCTGACGAAAAGGCAAGCCGTCTGGAACCTCACTGGGTAATTTAACCTCATCTGTGTTGTGTGCGTCACACCCCCGTGGCACGACCGTGACCGACCGGGGTAAAAGCCAGCGTGCGCTACACTCTTTTTTGAGGGAGGCTTCATGTTTGCGTGCTTCGCAGGGCGTTGGCGTGCCGAGCCCAGCCGTGGGGTGGATACGCGAGCCCGTGGGGGGATCGGCTGGACCGTGGCCGGTACCCTCGTCCTCGCTGGGGCGCTGACCGCGCCGCTCGCCGCCCAGACCGCCACCCTGCGCGGGCGCATTCTGGATGCCGTCAGCGGGGCGCCGCTCCGGGGCGCCACGGTCGCGGCGACCACCACCGGCGCCAGCGTGCAAACCGACTCGGCCGGACGGTACCGGCTCGACGGGCTCAAAGTGGGGATCCACAAATTCCTGGTCACCGCCACCGGGTACAACCGCGGTGCCGTGACGCTGGCGTTCGCCGCGCGGGAAGTCATGGAGCGGGATCTCCTGCTCGACCCCACCGGCGTGGTGTTGGCCGACGACAGCGTGGCGGCGCAGACGCTACCCACCGTGCCGGTGACCGCGCCGATGTCCGCCGGACGGCGCTTCGCCGATTTCGAGCGGCGGCGCCTCACGGGGCGCGGGCAGTACCTCACCCGCGCCCAGCTCGAGGAAGGGCGCTACAACTCGCTGCAGGACGCCATGCGGCCACTGCGCGGGATCCGGTACAGCTGCGCGGGCTCGTTCTGTGCCGTGCAGATGGCCCGGGCCCCGATGGGCTGCTCCCCCGAGTACATCGTGGACGAGCGCGAGGACAATGCGTTCGGCCCCCTCGTGCCCGTGCGCGACATTCAGGCCGTGGAGGTGTACACGGGCGCCGCCGACGTACCGGGCGAATTCGCCGGCGCGAACGCGGGATGCGGCGTGATCGTGATCTGGACCGCCAACGGGCGAGCGCCCAAGCGGGAGTAGCCGAGGGGCCTACAGCTCGCCCCCGCGGGGGCCTCAGCTGGCCAGCGCCACCTCGCCCCGCCGCACGAGGGTGAGGATCGAGTACACCGCCACGGCGTCATGGTCCTGATTGATCACCTCGACGTCCCACTCCACCACCCCCTGCGGAATGCCACCCTCGGGCGTGTCCTTGGCCGTCTTCTGCTTCACCGTCAGCCGCACGTGGATGGTGTCGCCCGGATACACGGGCTTCGTGAAGCGCAGCTTCTCCATCCCGTAGTTCGCCAGCACCGGACCGAGCGTCGGCTCCACGAACAGCCCGGCCGCCGCCGACACGATGAAGTAGCCGTGCGCCACGCGCCCGTCGAACACGCCGTTGCTGCGCGCGTCGTCATCGTTCATGTGCGCGTAGAACCGGTCGCCGCTGAGGGCGGCAAACGACTCCACATCCTCCAGCGTGATGGTGCGCGAGCCGGTCACGAGCGTATCGCCCACCGCGAGCTCGTCGAACGTTTTCCGGAACGGATGCACGGCGTCCGTGTGCACCTCGGCCCCCTTCGTCCACTCGCGCGTGATGGCGGTGATCATGCTGGGGCTGCCCTGCAACGCCACGCGCTGCATGTAATGCGTCACGCCGCGCGCGCCGCCCATTTCCTCACCGCCGCCGGCGCGTCCCGGTCCCCCGTGCACCAGCTGCGGCAACGGCGATCCGTGCCCGGTGCTCTCCTTCGCACTGGTGCGATCGAGCACCAGCATGCGGCCGTGGAACGCGGCCGTGCCGAGAATGACGCGGCGTGCCACCTTCGGATCGGCGGTGACCAGCGAGCCCACGAGCGAGCCTTTGCCCATGCGCGCCAGCTGCACCGCTTCTTCGATCGACTGATACGGCATGACGGTGTTCACCGGCCCGAACGCCTCGATATCGTGCGCCTCGAGCCGCGTGAGCGGCTGGTCACACACCATGAGCATGGGGGCGAAGAAGGATCCCTTCTCGCGATCGGCACCGACCACGTCGAAGTCGCCGCCGCCGAACACCAACTCCGCGCCGTGCCGGATCATCTCGGCGGCCGAGCGCACGGCGTTCACCTGCGCGCGACTGGCCAGCGGTCCCATGCGCACCCCCTCGGCTGTGGGCGCGCCGATCGTGGTGGAGGCGAGACGCTTGGAGAGCGCCTTGATCACGTCTTCCTCAAGCCCCGCGGGCACGATCGAGCGACGGATGGCGGTGCACTTCTGTCCCGCCTTGGTCGTCATCTCGCGCGTGACTTCCTTGATGAAGAGGTCGAACTCTTCGGTGCCCGGCACGGCGTCGGGGCCGAGAATGGAGCAGTTGAGGGAATCGGCTTCCATGTTGAAGCGCACGGAGTTCTTCACCACGGCCGCGCCGCTCTTGAGCTTCTGGCCCGTGGCCGCGGAGCCGGTAAACGCCACGACGTCCTGCTCTTCGAGATGGTCGAGCATATCGCCGGCGCTGCCACACACCAGCTGAATCGCGCCAGCGGGGAGGATGCCCGTGTCCACGATCGTGCGGAACACCGCTTCGGCGAGATGACTGCCCGCGGTGGCGGGCTTCACGATGCACGGCACGCCGGCCAGCAACGCTGGGGCCAACTTTTCGAGCATGCCCCACACGGGGAAATTGAAGGCGTTGATGTGGACGGCCACGCCTTCAATGGGCACCAGGATGTGACGTCCCACGAACGTGCCGTTCTTCGACAGCGGCTCGGTGGGGCCTTCCACGTGGAAGCACTCGTTGGGGAACTCGCGACGGCCGCGGCTGGAGTACGCAAAGAAGGTGCCGATGCCGCCTTCGATGTCCACCCACGAATCGGTCTTCGTGGCGCCGGTGAGATACGACAGCGCGTAGAAGTCATCCTTGCGCTCCATCAGCACCTTGGCGATGGCCTTGAGCATCGCGGCGCGCTGATGGAAGGTGAGGGCGCGCATCTTGGGGCCGCCCACCGAGCGGGCGTAGTGCATCATCGCCTTGAAATCGAGCCCCTCGCTGGACGATTCACCGATCTTTTCGCCGGTGACGGCATCGAACAGGTCGGCTTTGCGGCCGGTGCCTTCGACCCACTGCCCCAGCGCATAGTTCTTGAGCATGTACATCACGTAGTTCCTCCCTCGCGGGTGTCCTTCCAGTTCTTCAACACGCTCGATTGCGTGGGGCGATCAACGGGGATTT
>CANJOX010000281.1 GCA_947475795.1 Gemmatimonadota bacterium | reverse complement strand
GAACACGGGGCGCGCCCGGTCGAGCTCTCGCTCGGCGGCGGTCACATCTTCGCCGAAGCCGGCTGGTGGCGTGACACCGTGATGGAGCTGCTGCGCAACGCCCATGAGGCAGCGCCGGCTGGACATGCCATCGTGGTGCGCAGCCGTGTCGAGGACAGTACGGTCGTCGTCGACGTCGAGGATGACGGCCCCGGCATCCCCGCCGAATTGCTCGGCACCGTGACGCAGCCGTTCGTGACCGGCAAGCACGGGGTGCGCGGCGCCGGGATCGGGCTCGCCATCGTGGACGCGGTCGTACGTGTGCTCACGGGCCGGCTGCTCTTCGAGCGGGAGGCAGGGCGCACGCGGATCCGTCTGGTGCTGCCCACGGTCTCCGCCGACTAACACGGCGGAGCACCGCCGCTGCCACGCCGCGTCTAGACGCGCGTGGCGGCGACCGCGTGCAACAGGGCGTCGGCGATGCGATCGAGCGGCAACACCTCCACGGCCGCATCGATCTTGACCGCTTCGCGCGGCATCCCGTACACGATGCACGTCTCTTCATTCTGCGCCACCGTGTAGGCGCCGGCCTCGCGCATCGCCAGCATCCCCTTCGCGCCGTCCGAGCCCATGCCGGTCAGCAGCGCCCCCACCGCATTCCGTCCCGCGCTACGCGCGACGCTCTGAAAGAGCACATCGACGGCCGGACGCTGATGATGCACTTTCGGCCCGTCCTTCACGCGTGCCACCCAGCGGGCGCCGCTGGCCTGCAGCACCAGATGCTTGCCTCCGGGTGCGACCAGCGCGAGGCCGGGCACCACGTAGTCGCCATCCTTGGCTTCCTGCACGCGCATCGCGCACACCGAATTGAGACGGTTGGCGAACGACAGCGTGAAATGCTCGGGCATGTGCTGCACGATCACCGTGCCCGGTGCGTCCACGGGAAAGCGCCGCAGCACCTGCTCGAGCGCCTGCGTCCCCCCGGTGGACGCGCCGAGTGCAATGATCTTGTTGGTGGCGTTCAGCGAGGCGATCGCCGAACGTCCGGGTACCACCGGTGCCTCCGCGGCCTCGGTGCGCTTCACCACGCGGGCGTGCGACGCCGCGCGCACGGCGCGCACGAGTTCATCGGCGATATCGCCCGCCGCCAGCGACGAGCCAGGCTTGGCGATCACGTCCACGGCGCCGAGCGCCAGCGCGCGCAGCGCCGTTTCACTGTTCTTCGGCGCGAGCGAACTGACCACCACGACGGGCAGCGGGAAATGCCGCATCAGCTTGGACAGGAACGACAGTCCGTCCATGCGCGGCATCTCGATGTCGAGCGTGACGACGTCCGGCCGCAGCTGCACGATGCGTTCGCGCGCCACGTACGGATCGGTGGCCGTACCCACGACCTCGATGTCGGGGTACTGCGCGAGCGCCTCACTCAGAATGCGGCGCACGAGCGCCGAATCATCCACGATCAGCACCCGCACCACACCGGGCGTGCGCGTGACGGCTCCCGCCGCGGCCGCGCCGCCGTTCGACATCACCGTCACGCCGCGCTCACGGCGTCCTGCACCAACGGCGTCGGGCGGTCGCGAGTCACGAAGATATAGAGCAGCGCTTCCACGCGCCCCTGCTCGATACCCAGCTCGACCCTTGCCACCGGAGCGTCGTCGTCACGCGAGATCAGCGCACCACCCTCGCGCACGAGCGGCGCCGAGAGGTGAAAGACCGCCTCGGCCCCGGCGATGGCCGGCAGGACGTTTCCACAGATCACATTGCACAACTCGCCGAGCGCATCGCGCTGCAGCGGCTGCTGCCGCGAGGCATCACCACCAAGCATGTTGGCGGTGATCTCCGGCAGCACCACCGACGAGGCGCGCAGCACGAGCCGCCCGCGGGCGTGCCCGCGGAACTCCACCGAGACCGCGACATCGAGCGGCGCCTCCGCCTGTTCCGGCGTCAGTTCGGTTTCCGCAAAGAGGAGCGCCAGCTCCTCAAAAGTCGCCGTCGTCGCTCGCGACAGGGACTGGACCGTAGTACTCGGCATCGGTGACTCCAGTAACACGCAGAATGGTGTCGCGCAGGGTTTCCGGCGCGAAGGGTTTGCGGACGATGGCAGCGCCAAGTTCCTGCAGCGCGGCCAGACGGGTTTCACTGCCTTCCGTGGACACCACGATGACGGGCAACTGCTCGGTTTCCGGTGCGGCGCGCAGACGCCGCAGCATCTCCTCGCCGTTCATCACCGGCATGTTGATATCGAGCAGCAGGAGATCCACCCACTGCTCCTGCAGGACGAACAGTCCTTCCTCACCGTTCCCGGCCTCGAGGACCGTGCCCAGCGGAAGACCACTCATCCTGAGGGTACGCACGACCATCTGCCGCATGACGGCACTGTCGTCGACCACGAGAACATTAAATGCCATGAGTTGGTTTCCGGTGCGTCAAAGCGTGCGTTCGGCGCCGTTGATCTTCAGTGTGACCTCGCCAGTGGCCACGTCTACCCACATGGTACGGGACGTCTGTACGCCCCCGGTGTCGTGCGCGTGCACGAGCACGCCGTTCTTCCATAGCAGTTTGCGCAGCGCGATCATGTTCCGCTTGCCGATCTGGAAGCGGTCATCTTCCTCGGACGCACCGGCATGGGCGCCACCGGCGACCTTGCACTGCATCCGTTCTTTTTTTGCGCCGAGCTTGTAACACTCTTTGAACAGCATCGGCACGCCGCTGTCCACGAACATCGCCGGCTTGGCCTGCATTTTGGCGGCATCGATCGTGCCCGTGGGCAGCATCACATGCAGCAGTCCTGCCACGTTCACGACGGGATCGTAGACCACGATCCCCAGACAGCTACCCAGGGCGTACGTGATCAGCCGTTCGCCGGGCACATTGGACACTCTCACGTCGGCAACGCCGACCACGCGGTCGATGAGGCGCACGGGCGCAGGAGCAGTCATCTTACTTCACGTACGCCGCCGGCTGCACATACCGGAATTGGTGGGTGAGGCCGGTGAGGCTCTCGGAGTGACCGACGAACAGATATCCACCCGGTCGGAGCAGCGCCCAGTAGCGGTCGACCAGCTGCTGCTGCGTCGCCTTGTCGAAATAGATCATCACGTTGCGACAGAGGATCACGTCGAACGGCCCCTGCATCGGCCACCGTTCCATCAAGTTCAGCTTGGCGAAGTGGACCAGCCGCCGCAGCGACTTCCCCGCCTCCCACACATCGCGCCCCTGCGCATCGCGCGCGCGCGACCAGTGCTTCTGCAGCCACGCGGCCGGGACATCGCTCATCGTCTCGGCGGGGTACGCGCCGGCTTTCGCCGTGGCCAGCACCCGATGACTCAGGTCGGTGGCCAGAATACGGACATCGCGCGTGGCAATATCGGCGAAGCTGTCGTGGCAGAGCATCGCCAGCGTGTACGGTTCCTCGCCGCTCGAGCAGCCGGCGCTCCAGATCCGCACCGGACCGGTCAGCCTCGGGAACACCGTATCGCGCAGGAAGTCGAAGTGCGACGCTTCCCGCAGGAAGCTGGTCTTGTTCGTGGTCAGCGCGTCGATCATTTCCGCGAATTCGCGGCGAGACGGCTCCTGCTCCACAAAGTCGAGATACGCTTCGAAGTCGGGCAAGCCGAGCAGCCGCAGGCGCTTAGCCAGACGGGCGCGGACCAGCCCTTCCTTCCCTTCGCGCATGCGGATACCGGCGTGCTCGTGCAAGACCTGCGCGACCCGCGCGAATTGCTTCGGCGTGATCTCGCACTCGGTCACGAGCGATGACGGCGGGTTGATGCTGGCCATGGATTCGGCGGCGCGTGGCGTGAGGCCGCGCGTCAGTCGACGTGGCTCTGGGCGGCTTCGAGCGCCTCAATTTCGCTGGAGGCGAGCACCTTGTCGATGTCGAGCAGCAACCGCACCCGTCCGCCGGTCTTCCCGATGCCGAGCAGAAATTCCGTGCGGATCCCGGCGCCGAAGGTGGGCGCATCCTCGATGTCAGCCGCGGCGATCGCGACCACCTCGCTCACGCGATCGACCACGATGCCCGTCTGGATCCCGAGCATCTGGACCACGATGATGCAGCTGTCCGTGGTGCCCTCGATGGACATGCCGAACTTGCGGCGCAGGTCGGTGATCGGGATGACCTTGCCCCGCAGGTTGATGACCCCGCGCACGAAGTCAGGCATGCGCGGCACGCGCGTAATCGGCTGGAGGCCGATGATCTCGCTGACCTTCAGGATTTCGAGGCCGTACTCTTCACCGCCCAGAAAGAAGGTGAGATACTTGCCTGCGCGGGACGTCGTGACAGCGGCCGAAGCCGGATCGGTGTGCGTGCTCATCGCTCGAAAAGAAAGAGGGTCGCGGACGGAACAGCCCGCGTGTGTAGTGGTATCGGCGCCCCCCCGTCGGAGCTTGACTCGAACACCGTGCCGCCGTCGTTCATCCCACCCGGCGGCGGTCCTGCATCAGGCCGCGTGCGGCCGGTCGCCTCGAGCCGGGTGGCCCTCCGCACTCTGTGCCAGCGCCACGGTCTCGGCCACGTCGAGGATCAGCCCCACCCGTCCGTCGCCCAGAATCGCGCCACCGCTCACGCCAGGCACCTTGCCCAAGCCGTCACCGAGCGTCTTGGCCACCACCTGCTGCTGGCCGAGGAGATCGTCCACCAGCAGCGCCTGCCGACGCTCGCCGTCACCGACGATCATGAGCAAGCCGTCGAGCGGGGACTGCACGGCGTTGGCCACATCGAACAGCGTGTGCAACCGGATGATCGGCAGCAGCTCGCCGCGCAGGAGCACCACTTCGCCGCGTCCCACCACGGTGGACAGCATGGCTGGCTCGGGGCGGAAGCTCATGTGGATGTGCGTGAGCGGGATGATGAAGCGCTCGTCGCCGACGCGCACCAACATGCCGTCGGTCACAGCGAGCGTGAGCGGGAGACGAATGGCGAAGGTGCTCCCCTTGCCGGGCGCCGAGGT
>CANJOX010000280.1 GCA_947475795.1 Gemmatimonadota bacterium | reverse complement strand
GAAGTACGGCGTGAGCACCGGCATCAGCGCCAGCGACCGGGCCACCACGATCCGCGTGGCGGTCGATCCGAACAGCACGCGTGCCGACCTCCGCGTCCCGGGGCACATTCATCCGCTGCGCGCGCGCGATGGTGGCGTGCTGCAGCGCGTGGGGCACACGGAAGCGGCCGTCGATCTCGCGCGCCTCGCCGGGCTGCGCTCGGCCGGTGTGATCTGCGAAATCCTGAACAAGGACGGCACCACGGCGCGCCGGCCGCAGCTCGAAGTGTTCGCCAAGGCGCACGGGCTCACGTTCATCACGATCGCGCAGCTCGTGGCGTACCGGCTCAAGCACGAGCGTCTGGTGCATCGCGTGGCCGAAGCCCGCTTGCCCACCGAGTACGGCGAATGGCGCATCGTCGGCTACCGCAACGACGTGGACGACCGCGAGCACATCGCGATCGCCTACGGCACGGTCGAAGCCGGAGAAGGCGTGCTGGTCCGCATGCACTCCAAGTGCCTCACGGGCGATGTCTTCCACTCGCGCCGGTGCGACTGTGGCTGGCAGCTGGAAACGGCGATGCAGATGATTCAGGCCGAGGGCGCGGGGGTAATCGTGTACCTTGATCAGGAAGGGCGCGGCATCGGCCTGCTGAACAAGCTCAAGGCGTATGAACTGCAGGACCACGGCGCCGACACCGTGGAAGCCAACGAACAGCTCGGCTTCAAGGCCGACCTGCGCAACTACGGGATCGGTGCGCAGATCCTGCTCGACATGGGTGTGCGGTCCATCCGCGTACTCACCAACAATCCCCGCAAGCTCGTGGGCCTCGATGGGTACGGCCTGATCCTCAAGGATCGGGTCCGCATCGAAGCTCCTTCCACCGACGAAAACGCCTCGTATCTCGAAACGAAGCGCACGAAGCTCGGTCACCTGTTCGCACCCTGAGATGCATTCCTGATGGCCGAGTTTAACGGTAGTCCCCGCGGCGAAGGTCGCCGTATCGTCGTCGTTGCCAGCCGCTTCAACGAGGGCGTTACCATGCCTCTCGCCGAAGGCGCGGTCGCCGCCATGGTCGGGCAGGGGGTACGCTTCGAGGACATCGACGTGCTCTGGGTTCCCGGCGCGTGGGAGATTCCCGTGGCCGTCCGCCGTGCGCTGACCACGGAACGGTATGATGCCGCCGTGGCCGTCGGTGCCGTGGTCCGCGGCGACACGCCGCACTTCGACATTGTGGCCGGCGAAACCTCGCGCGGGCTGATGGACGCCATGCGCGACTTCGACGTCCCCGTCACGATGGGCGTGCTGACCACCGACACGATGGAGCAGGCCGAGGCGCGTGCCGGTGGCGCACACGGCAACAAGGGCGCCGAGGCGGCCATGGCCGCGCTGGAGATGCTCGATCTGTTCGATCAGCTGTCGCCGCCCGACGAGTTCGAAGGCGACGAATAATGACCAACATGCAGGATGACGCGTTCTGGGACACGCCGGTCCAGGAGCCCCTCGCGCCGCGGGCCGGCCGGCGCACGCGCGGGAGCCGCGCGGCCACGAAGGTCGAGCGGCTGGAAACGCGGGGACGCGCCCGCGCACTGCAGGCGCTGTATGCGGCCGACCTCCGTGATCTCGCGCAGCTGCGGAAGATCGCCACGCACGTCTTCGACGATCTCGCCGTCGATCCCGAGGAGCGGCAGTTTGCGTCGCGGCTCGTGGCCACAGTGGCCGAGAAGGGCGCCGCGATTGACGCGGATCTTGCGCAGGTCACGAACAACTGGCGGCTCGACCGTCTCGGCGCCATCGAGCGGAGCGTGCTCCGGCTCGCCGCGGCCGAGCTCGACCGGAACGAGACGCCGGTGAAGGTGGTGCTCCAGGAAGCCGTGCACCTCGCGGAGCGCTACGGCACCACGCGGAGCGCCCGCTTCGTCAATGGCGTGCTGGATGCCTATGCCCGGCGTCTCGGTCTCCTGTGAACGGCGGCCGGTCTGCGCACGCCGGAGTGACGGGACGGCCGCTGCGCATCGCGGTCGTGAACTGGCAGTGCCGCGACAATCCGCTGGCCGGCGGCGCTGAAATTCACCTGCATGAGATCTTCGGGCGCTTGGCGTCGCAGGGGCACGAGGTCACGTTGCTCTGCGGCGGCTGGCCGGGCTGTGCCCCTCGCGCCACCCTCGACGGGATCGACGTGCACCGCGTTGGTACCCGCGCCACGTTCCCGCTCCACGCGCAGCGCTACTGGAATGCGCATCTCGCGTCGAGCGGCTTTGATGTGCTGGTCGAAGACATCAACAAAGTGCCGGTGTTCACGCCGTGGTGGCAGGCGCCCCCTGTCGTGGCGCTCGTGCCGCATCTGTTCGGCGGCACGGCCTTTCAGGAGCTGGCCGCGCCGCTCGCGGCGGCCGTCTGGCTGGCCGAGCGCCCGCTGCCGTTCGTCTACCGGCACTGTGCGTTCGAGGCGATCAGCGAAAGCACGCGCGATGATCTGGTGTCACGGGGGGTGCGGAAAGACCGGATTCGCGTCATTTTTCCGGGGATCGACACGGCGTCGTACACGCCTGACCCTGCTTCACGTGCTGCTCGTCCCGTGTTCGCCTACCTCGGGCGGCTCAAGAAGTACAAAGGCGTCGATCTGGTCGTGCGCGCGTTCGCGCAGTGTGGGGTACCCGAGGCGACCCTCGAGATTGCGGGGGCCGGAGAGTTCCGCGCCGAGCTCGAACAACTCGCCGTCCGTCTCGGGGTAGCAGACCGGGTACGGTTTTTGGGTCGGATTGACGAGACTGAGAAGTGCGCCCTGCTGCGACGAGCCTGGGCGACGGTGTTCGCTTCACCCAAGGAGGGCTGGGGAATCACGAATCTGGAAGCAGCGGCCAGCGGAACGCCGGTGATTGCGTCGAATTCCCCGGGGATACGCGAGTCTGTGCGGCACGGCGAGACGGGATTTCTCGTGCCCCATGGTGATGTCGCTGCGATGGCTGAGTCGATGCGGAACCTCAGCGGCGAGCGAGCGCTCGTCGAACGCCTGGGGATTGCCGCGCGGCGGTTCGCCGAGGGGTTTACCTGGGAGAACGCCGCCCAAGAGACTGCAGCTCACCTCCGCGAGGTCGTGAGCAAGGAGGAAGGTCGCTAATGGAGATCATCCTGCACGCGCACCATGCCGAAGTGTCGGAATCGCTCCGCGCACAGGCCGAAGCCGCCATCACCCGGATCGCCAAGCGCCTGAATCGCGTGGCGAACGCCATCGTGCGATTCGTCGGCGACGGCGACACGCGACGGGTTGAGATCGTGCTGCGCCACGCGCGACATCGCGAACTGTTTGTCCATGCCGATGCGCGTGCGTTCGCGCCGGCCTTGAGCGCGGCCGTGCACCGGCTGGAAAGTCAGGTGGCACACACCCGGCGCTCGCGGCGCGTTCCCAATGGAGATCGCACCGGGTGAGTCGACGCCTGACAGTGGGCATGCTCTTCGAGCGGATGAAGGATCCGCTCGAACTCGAGCTGCTCGGCCCGGCCACCGGTCTCGATCGTGAGATCACGAGCCCCGAGGCGTCAAGCCCGGGGCTCGTCCTCGCCGGCTATCTCAATCGCTTTCCGTATCAGCGCATTCAGGTCCTCGGCGAAACCGAGATCACGTACCTGCAGTCGCTTGATGACACCGTGCGCGCCGCGAATCTCGAGCAGTTCTTCGGGTTCCCGCTCCCCTGCGCGTTCATCACGAAGCAGCTCGATCCCCCCGAACCGCTGCTGCGCCTCGCTGCCGACGCGGGCGTCTCCATCCTGCGTTCGCGACTCAAGACGGCGGAGTTCTATCGCCTGATCAAGCCGTTCCTGGCCGACCAGTTCGCCCCCACCACCACGTTGCATGGCTCGCTGGCCGACGTGTACGGCGTGGGGCTGTTCTTTACGGGCAAGAGCGGCATCGGCAAGTCGGAATGCGTGCTCGACCTCGTCGAGCGCGGGCATCGGCTCGTCGCCGACGATCTCGTCTTCGTGTCGCGCCGCGGCAACGACGTGCTGATCGGGAAGGGCCATGAACTGCAACGGCACTTCATGGAGATCCGCGGCGTCGGCCTGCTTGATGTTCCCGCCATCTTCGGCATTCACGCCGTGCGCCAGCAGAAGCGGCTCGAAGTCGTGGTGGTGCTCGAGGAATGGGATGCCGACGCCACCGTCGATCGCACCGGCCTCGACGTGCAGACCATGGACGTGCTCGGCGTTGAGGTGCCGAAAATCACCGTGCACCTCAATCCCGGGAAGAACATCACGGTCATCGCCGAAGTGATCGCGATGAACCACCTGTTGCGCTATTATCGCGGCTATGATTCGGCCACGGCGTTCAATGAGCGACTGATCGGCCAGATGCGGCGGTCGTCGGACGCCCAGCGATATCTGCAAGAGGACGAAGAGTGATGGAGCACGGCGCGTGAACGATGGCACCGAGGTGGCACCCGTCCCGGTGCGGGCCATCGTGGCGGGACATGGATCGTTTGCCAGCGGCATCATCTCCGCCGTCGAGCAGATCACCGGCAAAGGCGCGGTGTTCCTGGCCGTGTCCAACACCGGCCTCTGTCTCGACGACATTCAGGGCACGCTGGTCCGCGCCCTCGATGACACGGGTGCGCGCGTGGTGTTCACCGATCTGCCGGCTGGGAGCTGCACCATGGCCGTGCGCCGCATGATCCGCGCGCGTCCCGGCGTCGTGCTCGTGACCGGCGTCAACCTGTCGCTGCTGCTCGACTTCGCCATGCAGGAGTCGGCCGATCCGCTGGCAGCCGCGCAGGCCGCCCTCGAGCGCGGACGCGCCGCCATGCTCGTGCACGGAGCCTGAGCGGATGCCGATCGCGCTGTTTCGCATCGACGACCGCCTCATTCACGGACAGGTCGTCGTGGGGTGGGGCCAACCGCTCGAACTCCGCTACATCGTGCTCGTCGACGACGAAGTCGCCTCGAGCGAATGGGAGCAGGAG
>CANJOX010000279.1 GCA_947475795.1 Gemmatimonadota bacterium | reverse complement strand
CGCCACACCGGAATTCGACGGAACTGGTCGACATGGCACTGCGCGCCAACACGCTCACCGGCGCCTTCAAGCTCGACTCCATCTGGGACCGGCCCACGCACCCAGAAGGGTGGTATTTCCGCAGCGATCACGTGCCGTACGCACGGCTCAACGTGCCGGCCGTCATGTACTCCACCAACCTCCATCCCGACTACCACACGCCGCGCGACAAGCCGTCGGCCATCGACTATCCGAAGCTCACGCGCATGACGCAGTGGATGTACCTCACCGGCTGGTATGTGGCCACCACTACGAAGCGGCCGGCCATCGACCCGGGCTTCAAGCTCGAGCGGTAGCGCGACCGCGTAACCGGTTTGCGTTTGCCCCGCGCGCACTCCATTTTCCCGCCTCGACCCGCCATGCCGGCGGGGCGTCACCTATTCGGAGGATGTGCGATGCAGGCATTCGTGCGCCGCATGCTGGGCCCCGCGCTGGCACTGTCCGCGCTGGCGTTGTCCGCGACCGCGGCCAGTGCGATCACGGGACAGGCGAAGCCGCAGCTCGCCATCGAGGCCGAGCGGTCGCCGCAGGGCGCTCGCATCACCTTCAAGGGCAAGAACTGGCCTGCCGCCGCCCGCGTGAAGCTCACCGCCACGCGCGCCCCGGGGGCCAGCAAGGCGCAGGACTTTGGCGTCATCGATGCCGACAGCGTCGGCGTATTCATGGTGCGCAAGGTGGTGCAGTGCACCACGAACAATCAGGAAGACGGCGCCAATGAAACCGTGACCTTCACCGCGGCGGACTCCGCCACCGGGACCAAGGCCACGGCCACCGCGCGCGGCGGCGCGTGGGTCTGTCAGTAACCCGGGCGTAGCCGCCACGTCTCGCCGGGCGGCGATATGCGGTTTGTGATCTTCGTGGCGCCGGTCTTCTCGCCGGCGGCCACGCAGATGATCGCGGCGGCGCTCGACCTGCCGCACGTGCGGCTCGGGGTGGTGGCGCAGCAGCCCCGCGAGGTGCTCCCCGCGCACCTGGCCGATCGTCTGGCGGCGCATTGGCGGGTGGACGATGTCACCGACGCCGGTGCGCTCGAAGGGGCGATCCGCGCGCTGTCGGCGCAGCATGGGCCGGTGGCCCGCTGCTTCGGCGCGTACGAGCAGTTACAGCTCCCCCTGGCCGTCGCGCGCGAACGGCTCGGGATCCCCGGGCTCTCCAGCGACGCCGCGCAATTATTCCGCGACAAGGCGCGCATGAAGGACCGGCTGCGCGCCGCCGGGATTCCCGTGGCGCGGCACCGGCTCGTCACCTCCCGTGACGACGCCCTCGCGTTCATCGCGGAGGTCGGCTTTCCGGTGGTCCTCAAGCCGCCCGCCGGTGCCGGCGCGGTGGCCACGCAGCGCATTCGCGACGTCGCCGCCCTCGACGCCATGCTCGCACGGTACCGCGCCACCCCGGCCGATCCCATGCTGGCCGAGGAGTTCCTCCGCGGTACGGAACACTCGCTCGAAACCGTCTCGATCGACGGGCACGCGGTGTGGCACTCGCTCACCCGCTACGCGCCCACGCCGCTTGACGTCGTGGAGCATCCGTGGATGCAGTGGACGGTCCTGCTCCCCCGGGACATCGACGCACCGCACTACGACGACATCCGCGACATCGGTGCCCGTGCGCTGGCGGCGCTGGGGATGGACACCGGCGTGTCGCACTGTGAATGGTTCCGGCGCGAGGACCGCACGGTCGCGATCAGCGAAATCGCCGCCCGCCCGCCGGGGGCGAACATCACCACCATGCTCTCGCGGGCCAACGACATCGATTTCGTGGCCGCCTGGGTCCGCGTCATGATCGACGGCACCTTTACGGCGCCGAGCCGCAAGTACGCCGTGGGCACCGCATACCTGCGCGGGCAGGGCACCGGGCAGGTGCGCGCCGTACACGGAGTCGACCAGATGCGGCAGGAGTTCGCTGCGCTGATCTGTGACGCGCGGCTGCCGTACCCGGGGCAGTTTCCGACCGGCAGCTATGAAGGCGAAGGGTTTGTGATCGTGCGTCACCCCGAGACCGACGTCGTGCAGCACGCGCTGCAGCGGATCGTGTCAACGGTTCGCGTCCAGCTGGGCTGATTCCTCCCACCACTCACGCCAGACCACCGTGTCCAAGACCGTGCTGATGCTGACCCCGGGGTTCCCGGGCGAAATGCCGCTGTTCACGCGGGCCCTCTCCGAGCAGGGCGCCACGGTGCTGGGGGTCTCCAATACGCCGCCGCACGATCTGCCCGAGATGGCCCGCCGTCATCTCAGCGACTACGCGCAGATCCCCGATCTCTTCACGCACCCGGAGGCGTCGATCGAGCAGATCCGGCGCTGGCTCGGCGCGCGCACGGTGGATCGCGTGTGCTGCTTGTGGGAGCCCGGGGTCGAGATCGCCGCGCAGATCCGTGAGGCGCTGGGGGTGCCGGGGCAGTCGTATCAGCAGGCGCTGCGCTTCCGGAATAAGGACCTCATGAAGCAGGCCCTCGCCGAAGGGGGCGTTCGGGTGCCGCATCATGCGGTGGCCAGCAACGCCGATGAAGTCTGGGCGGCCGCGGAGCAGGTGGGCTATCCGCTCATCATCAAGCCCATCGCCGGGGCCGGCTCCATGGACACCTTCCGCTGCGATGATGCCGCCGCCGTTCGCGCCGCGATCGCGCAACTCGGCCACATCGCGGTCGTCGACGTCGAGGAGTTCATCGACGGTGAGGAGTACACCTTCGACACCGTCTGCGCCGGCGGTGACATCAAGTACTTCCACATCGGCTTCTACCGTCCGCGTCCGCTCATTGCGCGCACCAACGAGTGGATCTCGCCGCAGACGCTCACCTACAAGAACGTGGACGATCCCAAGCTGGCCGGTGGCCGTGCCATGGGGGAACGCGTGCTGAAGGTCCTCGGCTACGACACCGGCTTCACGCACATGGAGTGGTATCGCAAGGCCGACGGTGAGGCCGTCTTCGGCGAGGTCGCCGCGCGCCCGCCCGGTGCGCGCACCGTGGACCTCATGAACTATTCCGGCGACATCGACCTCTTCAAGGGGTGGGCGGAGGCTGAACTGTTCGGCACCTTCTCGCAGCCCATCGAGCGGAAGTACAACACCGCCTGCATCACCAAGCGGGCCCACGGGCAGGGGCGCATCCAGCGGATCGAGGGGCTGGAACAGCTCCGCCAGCGCTTCGGCGACGCGATTTGTGTCGTCGATCTGCTCCCCATCGGTGCCCCGCGTCGCGATTGGAAGAGCACCCTGCTGTCCGACGGGTACGTCACGCTCCGGCACCCCGACTGGGACACCACGGTGGCCATGGCCGATGCCGTCGGGACCGATCTGAACCTGTACGCCGGCTGACGGTGCCCGGACCGGTGCGGCGGCGGGTTGTAGCATCGCCGCCTCACTCATGGTGGGACGCACGCAACGGTCAGCGGCCTCATCCGTAGGATGCCGGGCGCTTTCTCCTCTCAGCGACGCGTCGGCGCGGGGCGGCACGTCATTTGCCTCCTCACCCGACTGTGCCGCCGTCGGACGACGGTGCGCACGGTTCCCCGAGCCCGACGTGACATGTCCCGTTTTCTGGAAGAGCCGGCGATCGATCCTATCCGTGGCTATTTCTCGCAGCTGTGCGTGATGCTGACAGGAATTGCCACGGGGGCCGTCGAGCCGCTCGCCGAGGAGGCCTTCCGGTCGCGCACGTATCACATGGGTCGCCGTGACGGATTCCACGTGGTCGTGGCACATCTGGCCTCCAGCGAGTCACTCCGTGAGGCGGCGGACAAGTGCGTGGCGTTCGGGCGCGGGGTGGGGGAAGGGGCCGATGCCCATCCGTACGGGCCGGAGTGGGCGGAGGGCTTCGCGCAGGCCACCTTCGAGGCGGCCGCCGACCTCGCGATGTATGCCGCCACCGCGACCATTCCATCGGTCGACAAGCCACGGCTGCGCGCCGCCCGCACCGCGGCGCGGCACCTCTCACCGCTGGCGGCCCTGTGGTCGCCGCGGTCGGTCGTCGGCGCTGAGCCGCCGCGTAGCCACCACGAGTGGTAAGCGCGTCGCACTGAGGTCCGGGTGGGCAGGGCGCGCACTATATTGCGCGCATGTCACGAAAGCCTTCCATCGTCCTCGATGCCCGCGCGCTCGATCGCACGCTGCGTCGCATGGCCGACCAGATCGTGGAGTTGAACGCGGGCACCGACAACCTCGTGCTCGTGGGGATCCAGCGCCGTGGCGTCCAGCTGGCGGAGCGGATCGTGCGCATCATCAAGGCGCAGGAAGGCGTCGATGTGGCGAGCGGCGCCCTCGACATCACGCTCTATCGCGACGACCTCCAGACCGTCGGCCCGCGTCCGGTCGTCGGCGCCACCCAGCTGCCGTGGACCCTCGATGATCAGCACGTCGTCATCGTGGACGATGTGCTTTACACCGGACGCACCGTCCGCGCCGCGCTCGACGAGCTCGCCGACTTCGGACGCCCCGCGCGCATTGCGCTCGCGGTGCTGATCGACCGCGGTGGACGCGAGCTGCCCATACATGCTGATGTCGTCGGTCGCAAGGTCGAGGTCAGTACCGGGGAACGCGTCGACGTGTTCATCGAGGAACTGGACGGCCGCGACGAAGTGCTGATCGCGTCACGCGACGCGGAGGACTGACCCGATGCCCGGACCTCTCGGCAAGGACCTGCTCGGACTCGCCCCGCTGTCGGCGGACCAGATCCGTCTCGTGCTGGATACCGCGGTCCCGTTCCGCGAAATCTCCGAACGCGCGATCAAGAAGGTGCCCACCCTGCGTGGCGCCACGATCGTCAACCTGTTCTTCGAAGCGTCCACGCGCACGCGCATCTCGTTCGAGTTCGCCGAGAAGCGGCTCAGTGCCGACACGGTCAACGTGGCCTCCGCCGGCTCGAGCGTTTCCAAAGGCGAAACGCTCGTCGACACGGCGCGCAATCTCGAAGCGATGAAGATCGACATGGTGGT
>CANJOX010000278.1 GCA_947475795.1 Gemmatimonadota bacterium | reverse complement strand
TACGTGGCGCCGCCGACGCGGCGGCTCTTCACTTCGACCACCGGCTTGAGGTTGTTCAACGCCTGCTTGAACACACCCACGCCCGGCTGGCTGGTCTTGGCTTCCACGATGTCCATCGCGCCGTAGAAAATGCCTTCGGCGGTGGACTTCTTCCCCTGAATCATCAGGTTGTTGATGAACTTCGAGACGGTCTGGCTGTCGTAGCGGGCGTCAGGAAGGACGGTGCGCTTTACTGCGCTTTTGCGGCGGCTCACTTCTTCTTACCTCCCTTGGCGGCTGCAGCAGCCGCGGCGCCCTTCTTGGGACGCTTGGTGCCGTACTTCGAACGGCTCTGATTACGACCGTTGACGCCCGATGCGTCAAGCGTGCCGCGCACGATGTGGTAACGCACGCCGGGAAGGTCCTTCACACGACCACCGCGCACGAGCACGATCGAGTGCTCCTGCAGGTTGTGTCCTTCGCCGGGGATGTACGCCGTCACTTCGAGCTGGTTCGTGAGACGAACACGCGCAACTTTGCGCAGCGCCGAGTTGGGCTTCTTGGGCGTCGTGGTGTAGACGCGGGTGCACACGCCACGCTTGAACGGATTGCTCTTGAGCGCGGGCGCCTTGGACTTCTCCACCACGTCCTTACGGGCGCGGCGGACCAGCTGATTGATCGTAGGCATTCTAGGATGGTTGCCCGGACGGCCTGACCGGCCGGGTGTTCGAACTCCGACATCTACGTGGATCGCCGCGACCGGAATGACCCAAGGCTGCGGCGGCACGGAACAGAACCCTAAGCTTAGTCCTGTGCGGGGGGTGGGTCAACGGGGGGTGCCATCCCCGCTCACCTCGTCCTATTTCGCGGCGACCCGCGCTTTCACGAGGTCGGCGATCCGCTTCTCCAGCGCCCCCATCGAGGAACACCGGACGTCGCTGCTGGCCGCCGTCGTCGCATTCCGGCCGGTACCGTCCAGGGTCGTCTGGACCACGCTCCCGCCAGCATCACTGGGAATGATCCGCGATTTGACGCTCAGCAGGAGTTGATACGTCTCCGCATTTGGCATCCCGGAATCGCCGCCGCAGTCGAGCGCCCGCATGGTGGGCACATCGCCGATGCGGCGCCGGACGCGATAGGCGGGGTTGCCAATCGTCCGCTGGGCCGCATTGAGTTCCGTGACCGGAATACCAAGCGTGGTGTATGCAGACTGCAGCGCGGCCCAGGCGGCCTCGACGGAGGCGGCGACGAGGGAACTGTTCACCTCGGTCGTCGAGACGAGATTGATGCCCCGCGCGGCCCCTTGGGCGTTCTGCAGCACGGCCGTCTGCACGGAGCTCGTACCGAAGTCCCCGCTCTTCGACGCGCCGGTGCTCGCACACCCCGCCGCGCCGAGCAGGACACTGCCCCAGGCGAGCACCGAAGGCAGTCGACGGCACTGAAAACGCACGCGACCGACGAGGCGGCTCGCCGGCGCTCCTTCCACGACAGACATCAGGCCCCCTCCGGCATCGCGGCCGGCTCTCGATATGGGCGTTAACAGCGGGACGGTGGTAACGTACCTGTGGACAGAACGATGCGGCAACCGGTCACGGCGTCGCCGACGGCGCAGAACGGACCGTGGTGACTGACCACGCCGGAGCCCGTGGTTTTCCGTGAGTGAGTAACCCGTGAACGACTTCCAACACCGACTGCAGCGCGCCCTCGACGCCGATTTCCTGATTGAACGGGAGCTCGGCGGAGCCGGCATGTCCCGGGTGTTCGTGGCCACGGAGCGCGCGCTGCAGCGCCGCGTCGTCGTGAAGGTGCTCCCCCCCGAATTGGCGGCCGGCATCAACGTGGAGCGCTTCCGCCGCGAAATCCAACTGGCGGCCCAGCTGCAGCATCCGCACATCGTACCGCTGCTGTCGGCCGGTGACGACGATGGCCTGCTCTGGTTCTCGATGCCGTACATCGAGGGCGAATCGCTGCGCGGTACGCTCGAGGCCGTGCAGCGGCTGCCGCCGCGCGATGTGGTGCGCATCCTGCATGACGTGGTCGATGCGCTCGCCTACGCGCATGAGCGCGGCATCGTGCATCGCGACATCAAGCCGGACAATATTCTCACGTCAGGCATGCACGCGCTGGTGTCCGACTTCGGGGTGGCGAAGGCGCTCAGTCTGGCAATCCCCGTCCATGGCAGCACCACGACGGGCATGGCGATCGGGACCCCGGCCTACATGGCCCCCGAACAACTGGCCGCCGACCCGGCCGCCGATCATCGCGTCGATATCTACGGCGTCGGCCTGGTGGCGTATGAACTGCTCACGGGCCGCTCGCCCTTCACCGGAGCCTCGCCGCAAGCGACACTCGCCGCGCAACTCACGCAGATGCCGGCCGCACCGCACCTCTCGGTCACCGATATTCCGCAGTCGCTGTCGACGCTGATCATGCGCTGCCTCGAAAAGGATGCCGACAAGCGTCCGGCTACCGCGCGTGCCTTGCTCGCGGCGCTCGAAGCACTGCCGCCCATGTCGAGCGCCGCCGCGCGGCCGGTGGCCGTGGCGCGCCGTCCCGTCGTGGCGCGCGCCGCCGTGCTGGCGGGTTCTATCGTGGCCGCCGTGGCGTCCTACGTGGTCCTGCAAGGCACGCACGGCTCGCGCCAGGACTCAGCGGTCGCGTCGGGAGATTCGATGCCCGACGCGCGCGATGCGGGCCCGGGCGGGGATCGCTCGCGCACGATGTCCGTGGTGCCGCCGGAGTCGGCAGCGACCCACGTGGACACCGTCTATCGTGATCTGTCCGACCGCGCCTCGTCCATGCCGGTCCCGGTGGTGATCAGCCACGCCGAGTCCCTGGCGATCGCCGCCGCCGTCAGCGCACGCCAGCTGCGCTCGGACGCCGTCCGGCGCAGCGCCGCGCCCACGGCCACCCAGACGCCCGGTGCCGCCATGCCGGCCATCTCCGCCTCACGCGGCGATGCGCAGGTCCGGATTCGCAGCGCGAACGGCACCGCCACCACGGTCGATCGGGAGCACCTGCTCGCCGAGGTGGGTCGGATCTTCGCCGACTCGATGGCGCGTGCGCTGCTGCAGTTGGACAGTGCCATGCGACGCCTGCCGCAAACCGCGCGCATCGATGTGCCGCGCGCACCGACTACGCTGACCCCCATGTTGGCGCCGCCCACCGACGGTCGGGTGCGCGTCGTCGTCACGCCCTACGCCAACGCGACCGGCAAACGCGAGTATACCGCGACCACCCGCGCCGTCGCGCGCGACGTCCGGTCGGCGCTTCCCTCCGACCGCTACGACGTCGTCACCGATACCCTCACGGAGCGCGCCATGCGAACCATGCCCGACCGGATGAGCGTGGGGTGGGGGCTGCGTGCGGACTACGTCGTGACCGGGATGGTCAGCACGCGCGGGGATTCCGTGGTGGTGCTCACCACGTTCACGGATGTCCGCTCGGGGCGATTCTCGCGGATGTCGGAATCGATGGCACCGGTCGCGGATCCAACTCAGGCATTCCCGCTGGCGGCCCGGCAGGTGAACGCGTGGCTGGACACGGCGAAAGTGAATCGGGGGCGCAGGCCGCGGGGGATGCAGCCGGACTGACTCACTCACGACTCAGTACGCAGTACGCAGTGTTCTGAGTTCTGGCGTCAGACTGGGTATCGTGGTCAGCGTTCGGCAACGACAGTGCTCAGTGCCGAGCGGGTTTGATGGTGCGTGGGGATGGTATCGCGTGCGTACGAATGGTCACGCAGTGGGCGGCGGGTGGTGTATGCTCGCCCAATGCCGAACAATCCGAATAACCTCCTCGTGCTCGCGCGGGCGCGCACGTTTGCGGTCGACTTGCATCGCGCGGTGGAGCGGCGGGAGCGGCTCATCGGCAGAGCGTCGCCCGGCCTGCGCAACCAGATGCTCCGCGCATCGATGTCGATTCCGCTCAACATTGCGGAGGGTGCGGGGAAAGACAGTCGTGCTGAATTCGCACAATTTGTCGGATACGCGATCGGCTCCGCCAACGAAGTCGAGCAACAGATGCTCCTCGCGCAAGCGCTGACACTGTTCGAAAGCGAGATCGACCCACTCCTCGATGAGTGCCGTGAAATCCGCATGATGCTGTACGGCCTGCGCAAACGCCTGCAGAGTATCGACGAGGAAACCAGCTCGGCACTACGGACTGTCGTTGCTGAATTCCGACCACTATACCCAGTCTGACGCCGGAATTCAGACCACTGAGTACTGGGTTTTGAGTCGTCAGATGCAAAAAGGGCGGGACCCGAAGGTCCCGCCCTTTTCACATCCCTAAACGCGCCTACTCCAGATCCGGCATCGTAAACGCGCTCGGCTCGAACGACGGCAACAGTGCCTCGAAGTTCGGCTCCAACGCTTCCGGCAGCGGCTCCGGCTCGGGGATCGCATCCGACTCGACATCCACTTCCTGATACCGGTACATACCCGTACCGGCCGGAATGAGGTGGCCGATGATGATGTTTTCCTTGAGACCGAGCAAGTCGTCGCGCGAGCCACGGATGGCCGCGTCGGTGAGCACGCGGGTGGTTTCCTGGAAGGAAGCCGCCGACACGAACGACTGCGTGGTGAGCGAGGCCTTGGTGATGCCGAGGAGGAGCGGTTCCGCCGTTGCCGGACGGATCTTCGCCTTCTTGGCCGCATCGTTGGCTTCGCGGAACGCCGCGCGATCGACATGCTCGGCTTCCAGCATCTCGGTGTCGCCCGACTCCACGATCCGCACCTTCTGCAGCATCTGCTTGACGATCACGCCGATGTGCTTGTCGTTGATCTTCACGCCCTGCAGGCGATAGACCTCCTGCACTTCGTTCAGCAGATACTCCTGCACCGCGCGCGGTCCCTTGATGCGCAGAATGTCGTGCGGGTTGACCGGCCCTTCCGAGATACGGTCACCGGCGCGCACGCGGTCGCCCTCGTGCACACGCAAGTGCTTACCCGACGGCACTTCGTACACCTGCTCCGCCTGCGCTTCGTCGACGATCCACT
>CANJOX010000277.1 GCA_947475795.1 Gemmatimonadota bacterium | reverse complement strand
TCGCGCACATCGGGCGGAAAACACTGCTCCAGCAAGACAGGAATCATGGCATACGTAGTCTAACCATGACCTGTCCAACGGCTGCTACTTAAAACGAATCCCGTTGGGGGCAACGGCGCCCTTGGTTGGCACGAAGGGCTTGGCGGCCGGCTTGCTCGTGGGCGCGGGGCGCGCCGGACCGCGGGTGTTGGACGTCACATCACGCCGCGTCCCTCCCTCCGTCTGGGCCGCACGATCACCACCCTGCGGCCGTACCCCCGTCCCACCGTCGGTCCGCATGCTGAGGGCAATACGCCCACGGACGAGATCGATGGACTGCACGGTGACCTTCACCTTCTGACCCACCTTCACCGCATCGTTCGGATCCTTGATATACCGATCGGCCAGCTGACTCACGTGGACGAGTCCATCCTGGTGCACACCGATATCCACGAAGGCGCCGAACGCCACGATGTTCGTGACCACACCCTCAAGGATCATGCCGGGGAGCAGATCCGACGGCTTCTGGATATCATCGCGGAATGCGGGGGGCTCGAAGGCCGCACGGGGATCACGGCCGGGCTTCTTGAGCTCGGCCACGATGTCCCGCAGCGTGGGCATCCCGACATCGTCGCTCACGTACTTGGTGAGCTCGATCGAGTCCACCAGCGTCTCGTTGCCGACCAGCGCGCTCACATCGGCCTTGAGATCCTTGGCCATGCGCTCCACCAGGGCATAGCGCTCGGGGTGCACCGCGCTGGAATCCAGCGGATGCCCGCCGCCCCGCACCCGCAGGAAGCCCGCCGCCTGTTCAAAGGCCTTGGCACCAAGCCGCGGCACATCCTTGAGATCGGCGCGCGACGTGAGACGGCCCCGCTGGTCGCGCAACGTCACGATCGCCTGCGCGAGTCCGGGGCCGATGCCGGCGACGTACCCCAACAGGGCGGCCGAGGCCGTGTTCACTTCGACACCCACACGGTTCACGCAGCTTTCCACGATATCATCGAGACGCTGCTTGAGGCGGGACTGGTTGACATCGTGCTGATACTGGCCGACTCCGATGCTCTTTGGATCGATCTTCACCAGTTCGGCGAGTGGATCCTGCAGGCGACGCGCGATCGACACCGCACCACGCAGCGACACATCCAGCTCGGGAAATTCGGCACGCGCCAGATCGGACGCCGAATACACTGACGCTCCGGCTTCGTTGACGACCACCACCTGCGGACGCTCACCGCCAACCGGCGGATCGAGTTCACGCATCGCGGCCTTGGTGAGATTCTCCGTTTCCCGGCTGGCCGTCCCATTGCCGATGGCGATGAGCTCCGGCGTAAAACGCAGCAGCATCGCGCGGATGGCACCGGCAAACCGGTCTTCTTGGTGCAGATACAACGTGTCGGTGTGCACCAGCGCACCGGTCGCACTGACCACAGCCACTTTCACGCCCGTGCGGAAACCGGGGTCGAGACCGATCACCCGCTTCTCGCCCGCCGGCGACGACAACAGCAACTGCTCGAGGTTCCGACCGAAAATCGTGATCGCTTCGTCATCCGCGCGCGTCTTGAGCTCCACACGCAACTCCACTTCGATCGCGGGCGACAACAGGCGCTTGTACGCGTCGGCGGCCACCAGTGTGAGCTGCTGTGACGCCGTGCGGCTGCCGATGACTTCACGCGCCATGCGCGCGTTGATCTCTTCGAGCGGCGCTTCCACCCGCCACATCAACTCGCCTTCGGTCTCACCGCGACGGATGGCCAGCATGCGGTGGCTGGGAATCGTGCCCAGCGATTCCGAATAGTCGAAGTAGTCCTTGAACTTCGATTCGTCACTCGCCTTGCCGGTCATGACGCTGCTCTTCACCACGCCCTTGGCGCGCGTGATTTCGCGCACCCAGCCACGGATGAGCGCGTCTTCCGCGACCTGCTCCGACAGAATGTCGCGCGCGCCTTGCAGGGCGGCCTCGACGGTCGGGACTTCCGACGGCTTGCCATCGACCTCAGGCAACAGATATCCCGCGGCAGCGGCCAGTGCGGCGCCATCATCGAGCGAGCCGTTCCACAGTCCTTCCGCCAACGGCCCAAGTCCGCGTTCGCGCGCAATCATGGCGCGCGTGCGACGCTTGGGCTTGAATGGCAAATACAGGTCTTCGAGCGCCTGCTTGGTGTCCGCGGCAAGAATCGACGCCTTCAGTCTGTCATCGAGCTTGCCCTGCTCATCAATACTCTTGAGCACGGCGCTGCGGCGATCCTCGAGTTCGTTCAGGTACTCGGCGCGCTCGCGCACGTCGCGCAGCTGCACCTCGTCAAGGCCGCCCGTCATTTCCTTTCGGTAACGTGCGACGAACGGCAGGGTCGCTCCCTCGGCGAAGAGGGCGAGCGTGCGCTGAACCTGTTGTGGATTCAGCGAGAGTTCCGTCGCGACGCGTGCGACGATGGCGGGTGCGATCGTATCAGTCATGTGCGCGGATTCTATGCGGCCACCGACACGAATTCCACGCCTTGCATTTTTCGCCCGACGCGATGGCTATTTCGCCATGAGCGCCGCCGCGCGGCGTGCCGCGATCACGCGATAGGCCGGACCGTACGCACGTTCGTATGCATCAGCATGGTGCACGGCGGGAAATCCGGCGCGTCGTCTGTCCGCGATGAACGCGCGCGACGCCGCGCTGATCGCCATGTCCGGCAACGCGCGCAATGCCTGCTCGGCGCAGGCAAACTGTGCGGTATCACCGCGTGCCTCGTTCGCTGTGGCCACAAACGCCCGCAGCAGCGCCTCTGTGTCACCGTGGCGCGCCACGAAGGGACGCAGGTGCACGCGCGTAAATCGGCCGTCGGGAGGGAGGATCTCCACCAGTGGATCCTCCACGGGATTCGTGCGCGTGATCGTCCCGGCAGCAAGCTGCGCCAGTTCACGCGTCATCCACGCGCGGACCGGCACCGTGTCACGCACCGCATGCTCGCTGCCCATGATGCCATGGTGTGCAAGCTTGTAAAGATCGGCAGCGCCGGCCGCCGGATAGCGCGCCACGTACTGCTGGAAGGCGCGTTGCCACACGGAAGCATCGCACGCGGGCGCGGGCGCGTACGCGACCGCGTACGCGACTGCGGGCGCGGCCGCACATACCCGCGACATCGCGGACAGCACCAGCCCGAGCACCAGCAGCACTGGGCGGGTCAATTGCATCCGACTGCCGCGCTTTCCCAGAGCACACGCCATCCACCGGATTCGCGCGACAACACGGCCGCACTGAGCGCGACACCGTCGTCGCGTCCGAACAGCAGACGCGGATCACGCGCGCCTATGGCACGGAACGCCAGCAACGGTTCTGCGACGACCAGTTCGTCCTCACTTCCCGATGCGCGCTCGTACCACGCCACCGTCCAACGTTTGGGGTCGTCGCCGATCGCGTCGACCACCAGCACCAGTCGCTCTTCCTTTGGCGCGTCTTCCTGATTGACCCGGCGGGCCAGAGTAGCCACCACGAACGCGGTATCGAGACCACGCGACCGCCAGGCACGCAGCACCACGAAGGGCAGCCCACGAAAGGTGCGGCTCGTATCGTCCGGCAGCGCCGACGCGAGTCGGGTGAGCTGCGTGGCCAGTCGCGTAGAATCCCGCGGCGTGAACCCCTCGATGGAATCGAGCGGAATCGACTCGACCCGGCCCGCCGCGAACGCCGCCGTCCACGGTGCCACCGCGCCACCCGCATCGACCGTCAGCCGAGCCACCGGCCAGGCGGTGCAGCCGGCATCGACCCGCGCGGCCGGCTCGACGGAGAGGCGCGCCCACCCAACCGGGCCACTGCGCGAAAACAGGTCGATCCGGCCATCGGCCGTGGCGACGCCAACCCCGACCGTGTCCCCCACCGTCAACTCCGTGGCCTCCGGGCGCAGCAACGAGCCCGCCATCAGGCCGTCGTCGACGGTCGGCAGCACCAGAAACGGTCCCAACCCGTCGTCCCACCCGGACCCGGCAACAGGCACCAGCTCGCGGGCGGCCGCACGTGACGAATCGGCGTTGGTCGTCGAATCCCCGGAGGGCGTCGGGGGTTGGCGATCACAGCCGGCAGCCAGCCACACGGTCATCGCCATGGCGATCACCCGGCGGCCAAACGGTGCGCGGGACAGCAGGAGGATGTGCACAGTGTTAAATCTGCCGCATGACGACGCCCAAAACGAGACACCTGCCGGAGCCGACGCATGACTAATGCCACCCCGGCACGCGGACATCGATGGCTGAACGCCCTGGGACTGCATCGTCCCGAGTTGCGTGCGTGGGCGATGTACGACTGGGCCGTCTCCGCTATGCAGACCGTCATTACCACCGCCGTGTTCCCGATTTACTACATGCAGGTCGCGGGGGCGGGGCGCACCCCTGAGGCGGCGGCGCAATCATTGGGGTATGCCAATACGGTGGCGGCGATCGTCATCGCCGTGCTCGCCCCGATTCTCGGCGCCGTCGCCGACTTCAAGGCCGCCAAGAAGCGATTTCTCGTGGCCTTCATGTTGATCGGGGTGGTGGCCACGTCGGCCATGTTTTTCATCGACCACGGTGAGTTGGTCTTTGCCTCGGCGCTCTTCGTGCTCTCGATTGCCGGCGCCACCGGCAGCATGACGTTCTACGAGGCGCTCCTGCCGCACATCGCGAGCGATGAGGAGATCGACCGCGTTTCAACGGCCGCGTATGCCATCGGCTACATCGGCGGCGGTGTCCTCCTGGCGATCAACCTCGCCTGGATCAGCAGCCCCGGACTGATTGGCTTGCCCAGTGGGGAGGGACTCACCCCCCAGCAGGCCACGCTGCCCGTCCGGCTGGCCTTTATCTCAGTGGGCGTGTGGTGGCTGCTGTTCTCCATCCCGGTGCTGCGCACCGTGCCCGAACCGCCGCGCACGGTGGAATCCGATGAAGGCTCCACCGCCAATCCGTTCGCCGTCGCCTTCACACGGCTCGGGGAAACACTGCGCGAAATGCGCGTCTACAAGCAGGCGTTTCTCGCGATGAT
>CANJOX010000276.1 GCA_947475795.1 Gemmatimonadota bacterium | reverse complement strand
GCTTGGACAGGCTCGTCCCCGCCGCGGTCGTGCCCTTCTTGATTGGCATCAGATCAGTGTACCTGGGATCGCTCACCGTCCATCGCCCCATCATCGAACCCCACGTCCTCCGCGATACCACGGATGTCCGCGAGGCTGATGCGGCCGTCGATGTGGACCAGCGCGCGCTCCACCAACTGCTCAAAATCGTTGAGATTCACCGCTCCGGAGCCACCCAGCATGACCAGGTAGCCCCAGGCTTCGGCGGTAAACCGTCCGCGCTCGTGCGGCCCCTGAACGCGGAGCGGCCCGTTGCGCGACATCACAGCGCCACCCGATCCGCGGGGTGGTGCAGTATCGCTATAAAGGAGTGAAAGAATCTCACCAATCTGTCGCCGGTCGTACCCTTGCGACGACAGATAGGCTTCAACCTCCACGACATCCGTGTCGGCCGCGAATCGTTCGCGCAAATCATCGATGACAGGTGTCCACCGATCGTTCATCGCCTAACCTATCCTCGGAGTCCCGTCGTGGGCAAGCGCCACCACGGAATCAATAAGTCGTTGTGAGTCAACAGCTTCCACGTTTATCGTCACGTCGGCGAGCGCATACAGTCCCGATCGCCGGTCCCACAAGGACTGCATCGCCATGGCCGGGTCCGCTTGCGCGAGCAACGGCCGAACGTTCCGCGACCGAGTCAGGCGTCGCAGCGCCTCCCTCGGGGAAATCTGTAAATGAATGATACGCCCCAGCGGACGCAGGAGCGCCATGACACCCGGAATGGTGACCCAGCCTCCCCCCGGCGCCAACACCATCGGCGGCGCGGCGGCCAGTTCCTTCGTGAGCGCATACTCCAAAGCACGAAACGCCGCTTCCCCGCGTTCGGCGAAGATACGCGCCACCGAAAGTCCTTCCCGCTTCTCGATTTCGGCATCGAAGTCCAGAAACGGACGCGACAGGCGCCTCGCGACCGCACGCCCGACGGTGGATTTCCCGGAACCCGGTAGCCCGACGAGCACCAAGTGCCCATCGATCTGAAGGCCAGCTGGCTGGGTCACCCAACCCGCTCGTCCAATCGAGCCAGGTACGCGCCGAGATTCCGCCGCACCTCGCCGAGCGAGTCGCCCCCGAACTTTTCCAGCAGCGCATCGGCCAGCACGAACGCCGCCATCGCTTCGGCAATCACACCCATCGCGGGTACCGCGGTGACGTCGCTTCGCTCCGCCACGGCTGAGGCGGCCTGTCCCGTCGCGACGTCCACGGTACCGAGTGGACGCATCAGGGTCGAGATGGGCTTCATCGCGACGCGAATGACCAGTTCCTCGCCGGTGGTCATGCCGCCTTCGGTGCCCCCCGCGCGGTTCGTCGTCCGACGCACATGGCCCGTCCGGGTGTTCCCCGGTGCGGCCTCGATCTCGTCGTGCACCTCAGCACCGGTGCGGCGGGCCGTCTCGAACCCCAGTCCGATTTCCACGCCCTTGACGGCCGGAATGGACAGCATGGCCTGCCCCAAGCGTCCATCGAGGCGTCGGTCCCACGACACGTGAGAGCCGAGTCCGACGGGCAGACCGGTGACGACGACCTCGCAGATGCCGCCCAGCGTGTTGCCATCCTTCTTGGCCGCATCGATGCGCGCGATCATCGCGGACTCGGCCGCGGCATCGAGCGTCCGCAACGGCGAGGCGTCCGCGGCGGCATTGATGTCGGTCGGCATCACGGATGGGCGGGCCGAATCGACCCCGCCAAGGTGCACCAGGTGCGAACCGACCCGGATGCCCAGTTCACGCAAGAGCACGCGACAGACGGCACCGGAGGCCACGCGCGCGGTCGTCTCACGGGCCGAGGCGCGCTCGAGAATGTCGCGGGCGTCGGTGCGATCGTATTTGAGTAACCCAGTGAGATCGGCATGGCCCGGACGCACCCGGGTGACCTGCCGCTTTCGGGGGCCGTCGGCGTCGGCGTCGCGTGGCGCCGGGTCCATGATCTCGAGCCAGTTCTTCCAATCGCTGTTGCGGATCAGCATCGAGATCGGAGAGCCGAGCGTCTCGCCGGCGCGCACGCCCGACAGAAACTCGATGCGATCGGTTTCGATCTGCATGCGGCGTCCCCGGCCGTACCCCTGCTGTCGGCGGGCGAGATCGGTGTCGACGTCGGCGGCCAGCAATGGGACGCCGGCCGGCAGGCCTTCGAGGATCGAGACGAGCGCCGGGCCATGGGACTCGCCGGCGGTGGTAAAGCGGAGCATGAGTGTGCGAAGCAGACGCGAACGGACGCCAGTAGTGCCGATATCGATGTCACAACGTATGACGTGACACCGCGCGACGGGAGCGTTGCGCCGGAAGCGCGTGGCCCAGAGTACGACACAGCCCCGGAGCGAGTGCCCCGGGGCCGTACCGATTCCCCTGCGGGTGCTGGCGCCGACCGCGTCGTTACTGGCAGGAGGTCGTGAAATTGTCGGGCAGTGCCACCACGGTGACGCCGCGGACGGTGGCGCCGACGAGCACCAGCTGACCGTTTGGACGCGTCGTGGCGCGGACCGGTCCGATGATCGGGTGGCGAATCGGAATCGACGCGATCTTGCGGTAGCAGTACGTGTCGAACACGTCGATGACCGGCTCGCTCGAGGCAATGAACGCGAGGCGCGTGCGGAGCGTCGAGTTGGCACCCGTGTTGAGCGGGTGGAAATCGAGCCCGCCCCCGCTGGGCCGTGACTGCAGGATGCCCTGCAAGCGGAGCGTGCGATCGAAGAGATACGTGGAATCACCCTTCACCGCATTCACCTCACCGTCGAAGTTGATGCCGACGCCTTGGACGCGAGAGAACGTGTTGGCCACGAAGTCGGTGACATCGAGCGGACGGGAAATACCGCGATCGATCACCGGCGTAGGCGGAATGGAGTCCATGCCCATCGTCGCATCGTACGTCATGGCACGGCTACCAAGCACCGATCCGCCTTCGCCGAACACCGCTCGACGGAAATTGCCCGAACCGCGCACGAAGGTGGTGTCGCGGAAGGCCAGCTTATCAAGTCGGACGACGACCGAGTAGGCGAAGGTGCCGCCGCGGCCGTTCGGCACGTTCTGCCTGTACGGCACCAGGAGCGAATCCTTCCCGAAGCCCGCCGCGGCGAAGCGTTCGACTTCCAGCGTGTCCGAGCGGCCTTCCGACTGGCCCATCGCCTGCTCGAAGAAGAAGTGCGACGTGCGCTGCGTGAGATTCTCCCAGCGGATGGTGCCTTGGTTCGGGAACGGCACCGACTGGCCCGGTGTGGGTGTGGTGGAGTAGACCGCAATGATGTCGCGACACGGTGCGTCTGGCGTCTCGGCACCGTTGCATGTTGCCGCGAGATACTGCGGACGATCGCTGAAGTCATACAGCGTGCGCTGCGCCATCGGCGCATCGGTGGCCTGCGCGCGCACCGTCGTGATGCTGTAGGCGACGATGTTTGGCAGCGCGTAGCGGAAGACTTCCCGGCCCGTCGTCCCCGCCCTCAGGTCGACATAGCTGATGTTGGTTCCGCCGGAATTCGCCACGAGCAGCGTCTCGCCCATGCTCCCGTCGCGGTTGCGCGGCAACGGCGCGATGCCCCATGGGCGCGAGCCCACGGCGATCGGCGTGCGGAAGGTCGAGTCGGCCAGATCATAGACCTCGAGCCAGTTGCGCTCGATGTTCGAGAGATAGAGCCGATCGGTGCGCGGGAAGTAGAACGCATCGGCCACCTGTCCACCGCCGGGCAATGGACTGGTGTAGCCGGCGACGACCGCGACCGTGTCGAGGCGCAGAGCGCCCGATGTAAAGCGCGCCACATCGCGACGGCCGTTGGCATTGCGGGCAAAGCTCGCAACGGTCACCAGGGTTGGGAACACCGTGACCGGGACCCGGGAGCGAAAGGTGCGCAGCAGCGTGGAGAAGCCGCCGGTCGAGGTCACGGAGTCGGCGACGAGCAGCTGGCCGGTGAGACTGCGCACTTCGTATCCGAGCATCGCGATCCCCACCGGATCCGTGGCTTCCACGAACACCGTGTCCTGCACTTCGAGTCGCGCCGCCACGCCCGTGCGCACGACCGGCACGGTGGTGGCATTGGCCGGCCTCTGCACCGCGTACTGTACCGCGGTACCCAGCACGCGCTGATTGAGCGAGTCGATCACGAAGGGCGTGACGGTGATCATCTGTCCCTTCACGGTATCCGGAACGACGAGCGTGTCGAGGACCGCAACCGAATCCCGCAACGGATTGGCGAAGGACGCGGAGTCCTTCACGTTGTACGCGCCGGTGATCTCGTAGCCGAGCGTGCTGACTTTGTACCGCGCCTTGCCGGACAGGGAAATCACGAGCGCCTTCCCGCTCACGACCGGCGATCCGGTCCTCGGGCTGGTCACGAGCGCCGTCGGCGGCTCGAGATTGCCCACGGTGAGCGCCACGCGCGCCGTGTCGGACTGATTGCCGGCGCCGTCGGTGGCGATGGCCCTCGCATTCACGGTGGCGCCCAACCGAGCGTTGTTCGGCACCCGGATATTTACGTTCACCGTGAGTGATGTGACCGCGCTCGTCATGACCGTATCGTAGCTGGCGCTGATGGCACCAGCGAGCAGCACGCGAATGCGCTTGAGTCCGATGTTGTCCGTGGCGTTCACGGTCAGGGACAGCAGTGTGTCCGCCACGGCGTTGCCCTTTGCCACCTGAACACGCGGCACGATCGTGTCCCGGAATGGCGGATCGATCACTTCGTCCCCGCTGCATGCGCCGAGGGCGGTGACGGCGGCGAGCGCCACCACGGTAGCCGGTCGGGCGGTGCGAGGCGTGGGCCGCAGCGAGCGGCGGCCAGCGATGAATGCAGGCATGGAGATGTGAGTCCTCATGGCGTCAGCGGCTCGGCGGGATCGCCCCATCATCCAGGATGTGCGGGGTCACCAGAATGAGCAGGTCGCGCTTCGTTTCGTTCTTGGAGTTCTGCGAGAACAAGCGACCGACGAACGGGAGGTTCATGAGAATCGGGATGCCGC
>CANJOX010000275.1 GCA_947475795.1 Gemmatimonadota bacterium | reverse complement strand
GCGGTGCACGGGCGAGTTGCATCGGATCGAAGTCGCCTCGCAACC
Organism: Gemmatimonadota bacterium; assembly: GCA_947475795.1. The sequence goes on along the minus strand of CANJOX010000275.1, from coordinate 4,942 downwards.
GGAAGAACTCCCCAGTGCCGGCGGCCAGATCCAGCGAGATATACCCGCTCCGCTGAAAGATGCGCAGCTTTCGCAGCCGCTCGCGCGACACCCGGCTGGCCGTAATGTTCGCGACGGCCCCATTGGCGAAGGTGAGGCGGGCGTTGGCGATGTCGACCTGTGGCGTCAGCACGGGCATCCCCATGGCCTGTACATCGTCGACGCGCATGCCGACGAGTGTGTGCACCAGATCGAGATCGTGAATCATCAGGTCCAGCACGACGGCGACATCCGAGCCACGCGGATTGAATGGCGCCAGCCGATCGCTCTCGATGAATCGTGGCCCGTCGACGTACGGCATCGCGGCGCGAACCGCACGGTTGAACCGCTCGACATGACCAACCTGCAGCACAACGCCAGCCGCCGACGCACGCGCCAGCAAGTCATCAGCCTCGGCGAGCGTGACCGTGAAAGGCTTTTCGACGAAGACATGCTTGCCGCGGTCCAACGCCGCGGACGCCACGGCGTGGTGCGCCGTGGTGGGGACGACGATCGACACCGCATCGACCTCGTCGAGCATCGCAGCGAGCGATGGGAACGCGGCGACACCATGCTGAGCCGCCACCTCGGCCGCGCGCCCGGGATTCTCATCAACGAAACCGGCGAACCGATCACCGCAGAGGTCACGCAGGATGCGCACGTGGTGCACACCCAGCCCGCCCGCACCGACCACGCCGACGCGCAGGGCGTCACGTCGCGAGAACGCGCGGGAGTCCGGGGGTATGACGGTGGTTCTCAGAAGCCGACGCCCCGCTGGCTCGCTTCGATGAAGTCAAGAAAGTGCTGCACGTCCGGCAGCATCGTCAGTTCGGCCCGTGCGCGCTCGACCCCTTGGCCCAGGTTGAGGTCCGAACGAAAGCACACGCGATACGCACGCTTCAGTTCACGAACAACCTCTTCATCAAATCCGGTGCGACGCAGGCCCACCGAGTTCAGCCCGAACAACTTGATCGGATTGCCGACGGCCCGCACGAAGGGCGGGACATCCTGCGCGACACGCGAGCACCCGCCGATGAAAGAGTGCCGGCCAATCCGTGAGAACTGGTGCACGGCACAGAGGCCAGAAATCGTGGCCTTGTCCTCCACCGTGACGTGCCCCGCCAACTGCGTTCCGTTCGAAATAATCACATTGTCTCCGATGTGGCAGTCGTGCGCGAGATGCACGTAGCTCATCAGAAAACAGTTGCGTCCGACGCTCGTCGTGATCGAGTGGGCCGTACCACGGTTGATCGTGGCATACTCGCGGACGGCCGTCTCGTCGCCGATGTCCACCCACGTCTCCTCACCACGGTACTTCAGGTCCTGCGGATCACCACCGAGGATGGCACCGCTGCCGATCTGGACCCGCTCGCCAAGGCGGACATTACGCTCAAGGGTGGCACGGGCCGCGATATGGGTCCCGTTACCCACGGTGCACTGCGGACCGATGATGGCCCACGGACCGACCTCAACGTCGCTGCCCAGCTGCGCCGACGCGTCGACGAGCGCGGTCGGGTGAATACGCGCAGTCATCGATCGCGGACCATCGCGGCCATGTCCGCTTCCGTCACGACCTGACCGTCCACTGTCGCCACCCCGCGCATCTTGCACATCATGCCGCGGATCTGCAGCACTTCCATCTCGAGGCGCAGCTGGTCGCCCGGCTTCACCGGCCGACGGAACTTCACGTTGTCGAGCGAGAGGAAGTACACCACCTTGCTCGACGGATCGGCGATCGACCGCATGAGCAGCATGCCGCCCACCTGCGCCATCGACTCGATGATGAGCACCCCCGGCATGATCGGGTGCCCCGGAAAATGCCCTTGGAAGAATGGCTCGTTGATCGTGACGTTCTTCAGCCCCACGATCCGTTTGCCTTCTTCGATCTCCAGAATGCGATCGACGAGCAGAAACGGATAGCGGTGCGGTAGCACCTGCATGATGTCTTCGACGGTATACACGGCGGGCTCCCGGACAGCGTGTTGCACGAGGGCGCGAACCAGGGCGACCGTGCCCCGGTGACTCGGTTTATGAGCGACGATGTGCGCGCGGACGCGCGCACCGGCAAGCACCAGATCTCCGACACAATCGAGCGTCTTGTGTCGCACGAACTCATCGGGCCAGCGGAGCGTGGTCTCCACGGCTCCGTCGGCGTCGAGCACGATGGCGTTGGCCGTCGATGCCCCCTGAATCAATCCTTTCGCACGCAGCGCGTCCACTTCGTGGAGGAACCCGAAGGTCCGGGCCGACGCCAACTCGCGGGCGAAACTGTCGGCCGTGACCGCGCACCGCGTGCGCTGCGGACCGATCAACGGATGCGGAAAATCGATGCTGACGTCGAAGGACAGCCCGAGACTCGGGTGCGCCTCGTACACGGACTCGCCGTCCACCACGCGGATGCTCTTGCGCAGCACCAGCCAGTCGGGCCGTCCGCCGTTGCCCACGACCTCGGCGCTGCGGAGCGCCTCGAGGAAAGGCGCCGCGCTGCCGTCCATGATCGGCGGCTCTGGGCCATCCATGCCGATCTCCAGATCATCGATCGCCAGTGCCCCGACCGCCGCCAGCACATGCTCCACGGTATGCAGCGCCTCCGGCCCGCTCCCCAGTTGCGTGCGGCGCTCGGCCTCCACGGCGATGTCCACGCGGGCGGGGATCGGCGCCGACCCAGAGAGATCGGTCCGGCGGAAGACGATGCCGGTTCCCGACGGCGCCGGACGGAAGGTCAGCCGGCACGGCTGGCCCAGATGCAGGCCGATACCCTCGACCGATGCCTCACCGCCGATTGTGCGGCGTACACCCGCCGGCACCGCGAGGCCCCGGCCGGCCGCGCCCACAGCGGCGTCCGTCGGTGCCATTACTCGGTCACCCGATCCGACGGCCGCTCTCGGGCCGACGGCGCCGGTGCGGCGCCAGCTTGGAGCAGCTGTTCCAACGGGCGGATGATCTTCGCCAAACGGGCCAGCGCTGCCGACGCACGCAGATGCTCCCGGTGCGGACGCGCTGGATAACCCGACCACGTCTCGCCGGCCGGGACGTTGCCGATCACGCTCGCGCCCCCCGCCAGATTCGCCCCGGTGCCAATCGTAACGTGACCGCCGACACCGGCCTGACCGCCGACCTGCACCCCGTCGCCGATCCGCGTCGAGCCTGCGATCCCCGCGTGCGACGCAAAGAAGCAGCCGCGCCCGACACGGACGTTGTGGGCGATCTGGACCAGGTTGTCGATCTTGGTGCCGGCGCCAATGATGGTGTCATCCACACTGCCGCGATCGACGCAGCTATTCGCCCCGACTTCGACGTCGTGCTCGAGGATGCAGCGACCCGCGTGCGGAATTCGTACCACGCCACCGGCCTGGGGCACGAAGCCAAACCCTTCGCGACCGACTGACGCACCGGCATGCAAGGTGACCCGGTCCCCGAGCTCGGTGAACGGATAGACCACAGCGTGGGCATGCAGGCGCACATCACGCCCGAGCACGGAGCCGGCACCGACCACCGCATGCGCGCTCAGCCAGCTGCCGTCGCCGATCGTCGCCCCATCACCGATCACCACGAACGGATCGATGGTCACCCCGGTACCGAGGTGCACACCGCTACCGATTACGGCGGAGGGATGCACACCAGCAGCCCGCGGCTCGCGCCGGTGAAACCGCGCCAGGAGCGAGACCATCGCGTCCACCGGCTTGGCCACGATGATGCGCGTCGACGGAGTGCCCGGCGTCTGCGCCAGGTCGGGCGAGAGCAACACAGCCCCTGCCCGCGACGTGGTGAACCAGTGCACGTATCGCGGGTGCGCCAGAAAGCTGAGCTGATGCGGCTCCGCCCGGTCCAGTGGCGCAATGCCCTCAATCGTGATCGAGCCGTCGCCGATCAGGGTGCCGCCGAGCTGCGCCGCAACGGCAGCGGCGGTGATGGGCTCACGCCCATCACCGCCGACGTCCCGTTGCCCTTCGGAATCGCCGCGCACTGCGGCGGTCACGCCGTGGGCGGCTTCTTGGTGTTCAGGCCGGCCGGCGCGCTCGTCGGGCCAGCCGGAGCCGGCTTGGCGGCGGGGGCAGCCTTGGGGGCGGAGAGGCGGAGCTTCGCCACCACGCGATCGGTGATGTCGAGATTCTTATCCGCCGACACGATCAGCGAACCATTCGCGACGTCAAAGATGAAGGCAAAACCGCCCTCGGCGCGGAGATCATCGAGCGCCCGGCGGACGTTGTCCATGATCGGCTGCATGAGCTCGGCTTCCCGTGCCTGCGCCTGCTCCTGCATCTTCTGCACGCGCTCCTGATAGTCCGCCTGCTTCTCGCGCAGCGTCTTCAGACGCGTTTCCTTCGCGGCGGGGGAGAGTGACACCTCCTCCTTGGCGTAGGTCTCCTGCAGCGTGTTGAGCGAATCCGACAGCTTCTGAACGGCGGCACGCATCGACGTCATGTCTTTGTCGAACTGTGCTTCGGCATCAGCCCGCCCTGGGGCCGACTGCAGGATCGCCGCAGAATTCACGTAGGCGAACTTCTGTCCCTGAGCGGAAGCCAGGGCGGGTACGCCAAGCACCAGAGCGCAGGCGCCAACGAACGAGGAAAGACGCATAAGGGAGTCCTGTGTTTAGAAGAGCTGACCGAGTCGGAAATGGAACTGCCAGCGCGGATCGGGACGAACACGTCCCGTGACGACATCCACGACGGTACGATCGAAGCCGTAAGCCAGGTCGAGACCCAGCGGCCCCAGCGGCGTTACGGTAGATACCCCGAATCCGGCAGAACGGAAGAGCCGGGTTGGGTTGATCTGGCGCGCCGATGCCCAGTTGTTGCCGGCATCGGTGAAGGCGTTGAGGTAGAACATCTGGTTGAATCGTACCCCGATTTCGCCCGTCAGTGTCATGAAGGCGTTACCGAACGAGGCCGGGTCCGACCGGTACTGGTCCGTGTTCGGG
>CANJOX010000274.1 GCA_947475795.1 Gemmatimonadota bacterium | reverse complement strand
CTCCAGCAGATCTTCCGGCTGATCGATCTGCCCCAGATCGAGGTCCGAGTAGCGCGTAATGCGGAAGGTGAACCAGCGTTTCACCGTCATGCCCGGAAACAGCGCACCGAGGTGCTCGCCGATCACCTCCTCGAGCGGCACGAAGCTGTGCTCTCCGTCGCGATCCACCGGCACCCACCGCGGGAGCGACCGCGGCACCTTCACGCGGGCAAAATGCTCCTTGCCGGTCTCCGGATCGCCGATCGCCACCGCCAGTGACAGCGAGAGATTCGAGATGTAGGGAAACGGATGCCCCGGATCGACCGCGAGCGGCGTCAGGACGGGAAAGATCTGCGATTCGAAGTACGCATGGATCCGCTCGCGTTCCCCGTCGGACAGGGACGCCATCGCCAGCAGCTTGATCCCGGCGGCATCGAGCGCCGGCAACAGTTGCGCGTGCAACGCGTGATGGCGCCGCTTGAGCAACTCGCGCACCCGGGTGTGGATGGCATCGAGCTGTTCCGGCGGCGACAGCGGATCGGGCAGATACTGCGGCGCACCCGCCGCCACCTTCCGCCGGAGTCCCGCCACCCGCACCATGTAGAACTCGTCGAGATTGGTGCTGAAAATCGCCAGGAACTTGAGGCGCTCCAGCAGCGGCACGCGCTCGTCGAGGGCTTCCTCCAGCACGCGCGCGTTGAAGTCGAGCCAGCTCAGCTCGCGGTTCAGGTACGGCAGCGACAGCGCGGTAGACGAAGCCATGGCGGGTGTCCGGCGCGGAGTCCCGCGCCGGACCGGAAGCGGATCAGAGTGGATTGAACGCGGCCAGCAAGCGGTACGAGATCGCCGCCATCGTGGCCGCTGCGGGGATGGTGATCACCCACGCCCACACGATCTTGCCGGCCAGCCCCCAGCGCACCGCCGACAGGCGGTTGGTGGCGCCCACACCGACGATGGCGCCGGTGATCGTGTGCGTCGTGCTCACGGGGATGCCGAACTTCGACGCCGACAAAATGACCAGCGCGCCCGCCGTCTCCGCGCAGAAACCGCCCACGGGGCGCAGCTTCGTGATCCGCGTGCCCATGGTGTGCACGATGCGCCAGCCGCCGAACAGCGTGCCCAGCGAGATCATGGTGTAAGCGCTGAGCTCGACCCACACCGGAATCTCCTGCAGCGACGTCACGTACAGGTGGCTCAGCAGTCCGGTCTGGTCGGCGAAGGTGGCCTGCGTGGCCACCAGCAACCCGACGATGATGCCCATCGTTTTCTGCGCATCGTTGCCTCCGTGCGCCAGCGACAACAGCGCCGAACTGGTGAGCTGCGCCACGCGGAAGAACTTGTCCGCCTTGGTGCTCGTGACCTTCCGGAACACGTTGAACACCAGCACCATCAGCAGGAATCCCATCAGCATGCCGATCGTCGGCGAGAGCACGATCGCCGAGAGGGTCTCGATCCACTTCTTCCCCCACAGCAGGGCGGAGAAGCCCACCTTCGAGACGGCGGCACCGGCGTAGCCGCCGATGAGCGCGTGCGATGAACTGGATGGGATACCGAACCACCACGTGATCAGGTTCCACGTGATCGCTCCCAGCAGCCCGCCCAGGATCACGTTCGCATCAACCACGTTCAGGTCGATGAAGCCGGCGGCCACCGACTTGGCCACCGCCGTGCCCACGAAGAACAGCGCCGCGAAATTGAACGTGGCCGCCCAGATCACGGCGGCGAGCGGGCTCAGGACGCGCGTCCCGACGATCGTGGCGATCGAGTTGGCGGAATCGTGAAAACCGTTGATGAAGTCGAACGCCAGCGCGACGACGACGATAAAGATGACGAAGTTGACCACGGAATCGTCAGCTGTTCTTGAGCGCGATGCTTTCCAGCACGTTCGACACATCTTCGCACTCGTCGATCGCTTCTTCGAGCGCGTCGAAAATCTCCTTCCACTTCAGCACTTCGATCGCCGGCTCGTCGTGCTCGAAGAGCGCACCGACGGACTGTGCGTACAGCACGTCGCCCTCTTCCTCCAGCGCTTTGATCTTGCGGCCGTGCTCCAGCATCTTCACGCGCTTGGTCACGTCGCCCACCGACGCCAGAATCTCCGCGCTCGCCCGGACCAGCACGTCGGCCATCTGGACACCACCGGCCCGCGGCGTCTTCACGCGGAACATCACCACCCGGCGCGCCGCGCCGTTCACCAGGTCAATCACGTTGTCGAGGCGCGTGGCCAACACGTGAATGTCCTCACGATCCAGCGGCGTCACGAAGCTGGTGTCGATGCGCTGGTTGATCAGGTGCACGATGGCATCGCCGTCGGTCTCGACCTTCTTGATCTCGACCGCAATGCGCGCGGCCTCGGCGGGGTTCTCGAGCAGGGTGCGCAGCAAACTCGACGCGCTGCCCATGTACACGGCAAGCTGCCGGAAATGATCGAAAAACGTTTCGTCTTTGGAGAAAAGCTTCACGGCACGGATGGCTGGGAGAAAACATGGCGCGCCCGGCGCGCGGCCGCCCCCGCACAATACACGGGAACCGGTGTCACGTCGGCACGAACGCTCCGTAACGATCACGCCTCCGGTGCCGGAACGCCACATGCAATTCCCATCGTTACACGCGGGCTCTGCCGTCCACCGCGCGAAAACAGTTCACCGCCAAACCACTTTGGCGTCGCTCACAGTGGACTTCCGGCGCACGAGCTCCGGATTCTCGAACCACCGCGCCAGCAGCGCCCCCACCACGAAGCCGCCGATGTGCGCCCACACCGCGACGCCGCCCGTCACCTCGCGGCGCAGCGGCGACAGTTCGGGCAAGCCGCTCAGCAGCTGGCTGGCGAACCACAGAATCAGCACCGCCCACGCCGGAAAGCGCAGCAGGAAAAAGGGCGGCACGAACGTGCGCACCTTCACCCGCGGATACAGCAAGAGGTAGGCGCCCATCACCCCCGAAATCGCCCCCGACGCGCCCACGGTCGGCACCGGTGATCCAGACGACACCGCCACGTGCGTCAGCGCCGCCGCCAGCCCCGTGAGCAGGTAGAAGGCCAGAAAACGGCCGCGCCCCATGCTGTCTTCGACGTTGTTGCCGAACACCCACAGGTACAGGGAATTCCCGATCAGGTGTCCCCACCCGCCATGCAGGAAGACGCTGAGTAGCGGGGTCGCCCAGTTGATCGGAGCGTCATCGACCACGCACGACAGGGTCTGGCTCCCGAACCGACCCAGCGGCACCCCGAACCCCACCGGCGCCTGCCCCGTCAGCTCCCCCGGCACCATCCCGAGATCACACACGCTGATCGCCAGTGGCAGCGGACTTCCAGCCCCTTGCACCCAGAACCACACCGCCCACGTCACGACCAGCAACGCCAGGGTCATCACGGGCGCCCGCAACGTCGGGTTGTCGTCAGAAATCGGAAACATGGCGCACTCGGCAGGTCACATTGGCAGTCTGCCGACACGACAGGTGTCGACGCGGTCCAAACCCCTAAAGTATGCCGCTCCGGCAGATTGCAGGCGGCCCACCCCTTGCCCTCTGTACTTGCAGCGGCATCCCAAAAACGACGGCTGCATTTCCCAGTCCGCAAGGACTGTCACTCCTTACGAACGAGACCGCAATGGCTGAAAAAGTTATCGGCATCGACCTCGGCACCACCAACTCGGTGGTCTCCGTGTTGGAAGGTGGCGATCCGGTGGTCATCCCGAACGCCGAAGGCGGCCGGACGACCCCCTCGGTGGTGGGCTTCACCAAGGACGGCGAGCGCCTGGTGGGTCAGATCGCCAAGCGGCAGGCCGTGACCAACCCCACCAACACCATCTTCTCCATTAAGCGCTTCATGGGCCGCCGGACCACGGAAGCCCAGAGCGAGCAGTCGCGCGTCCCCTACAAGATCTCGGCCGGCCCCAATGACGTGGCCTCGGTCGAAGTCGGCGGCAAGCGCTACACGCCCCCCGAAATCTCGGCGATGATCCTGCAGAAGATGAAGCAGACCGCCGAAGACTACCTCGGACACAGCGTCACCAAGGCCGTCATCACCGTCCCGGCGTACTTCAACGACGCCCAGCGTCAGGCCACCAAGGACGCCGGCAAGATCGCCGGCCTCGACGTGCTCCGCATCATCAACGAGCCCACCGCGGCCGCCCTCGCCTACGGTCTCGACAAGAACAAGAAGACCGACGAAAAGGTCGCCGTGTTCGACCTCGGCGGCGGCACGTACGACATCTCCGTCCTTGAACTCTACGACGTGGACGGCACGCGCCAGTTCGAAGTGAAGTCCACCAACGGGGATACCCACCTCGGCGGCGACGACTTCGACCAGCGCGTCATGGATTGGCTCGTGGCCGAGTTCAAGCGCGACCAGGCCATCGATCTGAGCAAGGATCCGATGGCCATCCAGCGGCTCAAGGAAGCCGCCGAGAAGGCCAAGATGGAGCTATCGAGCGCGAACAGCACCGACATCAACCTGCCGTTCATCACGGCCGACCAGTCGGGCCCGAAGCACCTGAACTACTCGCTCACGCGCGCCAAGTTCGAGCAGCTGGTGGACGATCTGATTCAGCGCACGCTCGAGCCGATGCGCCAGGCGCTCAAGGACGCCGGCATGCAGCCGTCCGAAGTCGACGAGATCATCCTCGTCGGCGGCTCCACGCGCATTCCCAAGATCCAGCAGGTCGTGAAGGACTTCTTCGGCAAGGAGCCCAACAAGGGCGTCAACCCGGACGAAGTGGTGGCGGTCGGCGCCGCCATTCAGGGCGCGGTGCTCACCGGCGAGCAGAAGGACGTGCTGCTGCTCGACGTGACGCCGCTGTCTCTCGGCATCGAAACGCTGGGCGGCGTGATGACGGTGCTCATCCCGCGCAACACGACCATCCCGACCAAGAAGGCGGAAACGTTCTCCACGGCCGACGACAACCAGACCACGGTTGAAATCCACGTGCTGCAGGGCGAACGCGAACTGGCCACGTACAACCGCACCATCGGCAAGTTCCAGCTCACGGGCATCCCGCCCGCTCCGCGCGGCATGCCGCAGG
>CANJOX010000273.1 GCA_947475795.1 Gemmatimonadota bacterium | reverse complement strand
GTCATCCCCACGCCGAACAGCCGCTCCGCGCCCAGCGCAAACGCGACGTTGTTCCCCGGCGAGTTGAGGTAATCCTCACGATCCGTCCACGGGATGATCTGGTTGTACTGACGGTACTCGCCGATCTTTTCGAAGCCGCAGTGCAGGTAGCCAATGTGCGGAATGCAGCGCACCACCGTCTCGCCGTCGAGCTCGAGGACCAACCGCAACACGCCGTGCGTGGCCGGATGCTGGGGGCCGATGTTGATCAGCATGTGGTCGGATTCCATGTCCGGCTCCGCCATCATCACCGGCGCATCCACGGCCACCGCGCGGCCACCCTGCGCCACCAATGGCGCGCGGAGCGGGTTCCCCTGCCCATCGAGCCCACTCGTGCCGAGGGCCACCTCAATCGTTCGCTTGGCGCTCATTCGCCCACCATCCCGGTGTCGTCGCCGCGCACGGCAAGCCGTCGCTTCATGTCATCCGGCAACGAGTCGAACGCCTCGGCGATCGACAACTCGTCCTTCGAATACCGCGCCTCGGGGTTAGCCGCGAGGGCTTGCTTGAGCTGTTCAGCGCGGCTGAAGCGCCCGCGCAGCGGAAAGTCCTTCCGCAGCGGATGCCCTTCCTGATACGTCTCCCAGAGCAGCAGCCGGCGCAGATCCGGATGTCCCTCGAAGCGGATGCCGAACATGTCGTAGCACTCGCGCTCGAGCCAGTCGGCGCCCGAGTAGATGTCCATCACCGACGCGACCGCCAAGAGGCGTCGCTTCGGCAGCTCGACCTTGATGCGTAGAAACCGGCGGTGCGCCAGTGCGCGCAGATGCCAGACCACTTCGATCGGCCGGTCGGCGTCGCGATACTCGACCGCCGTAATGTCGACGAGGTAGTCGTATCGCTCCGAGGGCTCGTCATGGAGCCAGCGCACGATGTCGTGCAGCGCGGCACCGTCGACGAACACGGTGGTCTCCCCCCACGTGACGTCGGTCCGCATAATCGCGGCGCCGAAGCGCGTGCGCAGCGTGTCCGCCGTCGGGTTGATGGGCCCGCCGTGGTGCACGATGTGCGTGGGCGTGATCGGCGCCCCGTTGCTGTCCGATGCGACGGCCGCCTGTACGATGACCGTCACGTCGGTCGCACTGCCCGTGGAAACGATCGGGGTCGTCACGGTGCCGACCGCGTCTGATGCACTGAGTTGCCGAACGGCTCCGACAGCTCGTCAATGCGGGACGGCGGGATGTAGAGCTGACTCTCCGGGTCGGGCACGATTTCGACATGACGCGTCGTGTCGCGCAACCGCTCCTGCATCACCTTCTTCTGCAGCATCATGATGCCGTGCATCAGCGCTTCCGGACGCGGCGGGCAACCGGGCACATACACGTCGACCGGAATGATGGTGTCGATGCCCTGCACCACGGCATAGTTGTCGAACATCCCGCCGGTGGATGCGCACGCGCCCATCGAGATGACCCACTTGGGCTGCGGCATCTGCTGGTAAATCCGACGCAGGACCGGCGCCAGCTTGAGCGGTACACGGCCCGCACACAGCAACACGTCGGCCTGCCGCGGCGAGTAGCTCAGCCGCTCCATGCCGAACCGCGCCAGATCGAACCGGCTCGCCGCCGTTGCCATAAACTCGATCGCGCAACAGGCGGTCCCGAAGGGCATCGGCCACAGTGAGCCGGCGCGTGCCCAGTTCACGAGAAAATCGAGTCGTGTGGTCACCCAGCCGTCCTGCGCGCCGGGATCGACCTGTACGAGTCGGTGATCGGCCGGGGAAATCAGTCCCACGTCAACGCTCCCTTCTTCCAGACATAGACAAAGCCGACGACGAGAATGGCCGCAAAAACGAGCATCTCACCGAGACCGAAAAACGACAGCTGTCCGACGGGACATGCGCCCGCCACCATCGGCACGCGGCAGGAGAGCTGCCGGTAGTACACGCCCCACGGAATCATGAACACCGTTTCGATGTCGAAGACGATGAACAGCATGGCGACGAGGTAGAACTTCACGGAGAAACGATCCCGCGCGTCACCGAGGGGGCTCATTCCTGACTCGTACGGCTGCGATTTCACCGGCGTGGGTTGCGCGCGCACGGTGAGATGCGCGATGCCGAGAATCAGCACCGCGTTCAGAACGACAAAGCCCAGGAGCAGCAGAACCGGCAGATAATTTCGTAGCATCGCAGAGGCGAACGGATGGCTGCGCCGGGGCGCGTCCACTCCTCGTGAAAGAATTCACAATGCAGCAAGCGGAAGGTACCAGCGGGACCAGCAACGCTCAACGCCCACCATGTCACCGGACTCCTGAAGTAACCGGCGAAGCACGTTTCACGCGGCGTCGTGTGGATCCGTAGTTTCCCGCCCGAATCGCAGTATGTTTCGCGATCGCCTTGCCCCATCGACTGGACCGGGTGGTCCTATCCCGGCATGGCTCACCTTTTTCCCTCCTCCCTCATGGGGCTCTGCTCAGACCGCTGGATCACGCGCATGGCGCGCGACCATGGCATGATCGAACCGTTCGAGGATCGCCAGATCCGCGAAGGCGTCATTTCGTACGGCGTCAGCTCGTACGGCTATGACATGCGTGTCGCCCGGGAATTCAAGATCTTCACGAACGTGCTCAGCTCGATCGTCGACCCGAAGGCGTTCGATCCCAAGAGTTTCGTGGAGTTTGAGGGGGATGTGTGCATCGTGCCGCCGAACTCGTTCGCGCTGGCGCGCAGCGTCGAATACTTCCGCATTCCGCGCAACGTGCTGACCCTGACCGTCGGCAAGAGCACCTACGCCCGCTGCGGGATCATCACCAACGTCACGCCCTTCGAGCCCGAGTGGGAAGGCTACGTGACGCTCGAGATCTCAAATACGACCCCGCTGCCGGCCAAGATCTACGCGAACGAAGGCATCGCGCAGGTCGTGTTCTTCACCGGGGACGAACCGCCTGACGTGTCGTATGGCGATAAGAAGGGCAAGTACCAGGGACAGCACGGCGTGACACTCCCGCGCATCTGAGCCCTCCGGGCGGCGGCTGACTCCGGCACGGACTCAGCCGCCGCCGCGTCCATCACCGAGGACTCAGCCGCCGCCGTAGATGTACCGGCAGCCGCGATCCTGGGCCTGCTGCAGCGTCACGATCATCGCCGGCACCACCTCGACGCCGGGCAGCAGATTCGCCCGCACTTCCTCGGAGAACGCCGTGCGCAGTGCGGCATCGCCGCGCTGGGCCTCGGGCAAGAAGCGCTGCCCCGCCGCACGGATGGAGTTGCTGCACGCCAGGATGATCACTCCACGCGCGGCGAGCTGTGCCACCAGTGCGGCGTTCGCATTCCGCGCGCCTGGCATCTGCAGCGTCTCGCCGATCGGGTACTTCCCCCAGATCGCGTCGTTGAACACCAAGCCGATCGCGCGGCCGTTCAGCCCCACCACGACGCTGCTGTCCGCGTCGGTCAGACCGTAGGCGCTCTTCTGGGTGTCGAGAAATGTCTGCGCCCAGCGCAGTGCGATGCCGTCACTCGCCAAATGCGAGTGAAAAACCACGCGATGCGCCCCTTTGAGCCGCGACATCCAGGGATCGTCGGCGCCGCCTGCCCCGACGCTGGGGGAGAGCGCCTGAACGGCGCGCGGGGCGCCGAGCCCGAGGGCCGCACCGGCCGTGACCACTCTGGACAGGAATGACCGGCGGCCCGGTACGGAACTGGAATCGGACGTCATCGTGGCGCTCGGCGGTTGGCGAGTGAATCGGGAGAGATGCGACGGGGAAGGAGCGGCCGTCGCGGCGGGCGCGGCGTGCCCGCGGCCGTGGCGGCCGCGGTGGCATACGCCACGTCAGGTGGGGCATCACCCTTCGGCCAGTCGCGCTCCTTACCGGGATGGTCCTGCCGGGGCTGCGCGAGGACGAACGCCGCGATATCCGCGGCCTGGCGGTCGTCGAGCGTGATGCTGTGGTCGAACGGCATGTTATGCCGCAGAAAGGTCGCGAGCGTGAACTGGCGGGACATGCCCGCCCCGACGGAAAAACTCTGGCGTCCCCAGACCGCCGGGGCGATCGGCAACCCCGCGCCATTCGCCCCGTGACAACGGGCGCACTGCGCCGCATACCCCCGGCGCCCCGGTACCACGCGTCCCGCCAACTTGACGGAATCCACTCCCGCCGGACGCGGTAGGGTGCGCAGTGTCTCGAGATAGGCGAGCATGTCGCGCATGTCACTCCCGGCCTCAGGAAGCATGCGCCCCGCGAGGCTGCGCGCGATGCACTCGTTGACGCGGCGCGCCAGCGTCTCCTCGTAGCCAGGGCGCGCCCGGTAGCGCGGATACCGCGCCGCACTCCCGGTCCACGGCATGGCGGTGGCCCGCGTCCCGTTGTCGAGATGGCAACTCACGCAGCGCAGCCCGTTTCCGCTGTTCGCTGGCAGGGAGTCCCGGAAAGACTGCATCAGCGCGAGTCCACGTGTCGCATCACCGGACTGCGCTGTCGCCGACGATGCGGCGAGCAGGATCAGACCAACGACGCCGAAGCGAATGGGAAGTCTCATGGTGGAAAAGATACGACAAAAAAAGGGGGAGCGTTGCCGAAGCAACACTCCCCCCTGATCGGTCGCCCTTGCGGTCAGCCGCCGCCGCCGGACTGCCGGGGCTCCTGTCGCTTGGCCGTCGCCGCGAGATAATCACGATTCATCTTCTTGATGACGTCGATGCTGATCTCCTTCGGGCATGCTTCCTGACACTCACCAACCAGCGTGCAGTGTCCGAAGCCCTCGATATCCATCTGCTCGACCATCGCCAGCGCACGCGTGTCACGCTCCGGCTGCCCCTGCGGCAACATGCCGAGGTGCGTGATCTTGGCACCGGTGAACAGCGACGCCGACGCATTCGGGCAGGCGGCCACGCAGGCGCCGCAGCCGATGCACGCCGCAGCGTCCATGGCCTCTTCCACTGTGTCCTTGCCGATCAGGATCGAGTTGGCATCGCGCGCACCGCCGGTGTTCACCGACACGTACCCGCCCGCCTGGATGATGCGGTCGAG
>CANJOX010000272.1 GCA_947475795.1 Gemmatimonadota bacterium | reverse complement strand
CTCGACTTCACATGCATCTGCGACTCCGGCAGTTTGGCGCCGCCTGCGTCTTGGCGCTGGCAATTTCCAGTGTGGCCCATGCCCAGCAGGACGAGGAAAAGACGCCGCTCGGCAAGAAAATGAGCGCGATGAACGCGGCCTTCAAAGCCGTTGGCCGTCAGATCGACGACGCCTCGAAGAACGCGAACACACTCGAGCAGCTCGCCATCATCGAGACGAACGCCAAGGCGGCGCTCGCACTGGAGCCGGAGAAGCAGTCGAAGGTGCCGGCGGCCGAACAGGCCAAGTTCAACGCGGGCTATCAGAAAGGCATGAAGGATCTCATCGCGACGGTGCAGAAGCTTCAGGTCGCCATTAAGGCGGGTAAGAATACCGACGCCGTGGCCGTCTACGACGAGATGAAGGGCATGCAGCGCGAAGGCCACAAGGAGTACCGCATCAAGAAGGCCGGCGCGCCCCCGGGCGGGAACTGACCTCGACTGACCTCGACTGACACGACGTCGTGGTCGCAGCACACGAACGGCCCCGAATCCTCAGGATTCGGGGCCGTTCATGCTCGACGGGACTCGGCCCGAGGCGATGGCAACGTGGAAGGACGACCGCGCAGACTGGCGCGACAACGCGACGCACTCGGCCGCGGCGGTCCCCACCTAGTACTCGAAGCGCAGCCCCAGCCCCATCGTGCGCGGGGGGTTGGTGAGGTAGCCCACACGGGCGCGGGTGCCGCGTTCACGATCGAGCGCGAGTCGCGCCGCGGTGTCGGTGAGGTTGTGCGCAAAGACCGACATTTCCCACTGGCCGTGGCTCAGGGCGCCTCTCAGGTTCAGCAGCTGGTACGCCGGCAGCTCTGCGCTGAACTGGAACGTGGACTGCGTGAGCGGGCGTCCGATGGTGTTCGCCCCAAAGGAGTTCAGGTCAACCGTCCCGAAGCCTTGGGCGAGGTCGTCAATCGACGTGTAGCGCGACCCCACGTGGTTGAACGTGCCGGTCGCGGAGGCATTCCAGCCACTGCGGACCCGCCACCGGTACGTCGCCGCCAACGAGACCTGCTCCCTCGGCACGCTCGGCAGGCGATTGCCGTCGGTGATTCCGGACACGCTGCTCACGACGCCCGACGACGACGTCGACGTGAGACTGGACTTGAGCTGCGCGTTATTCAGCGCCACCGAGGCCGCCACATCCCAGTGCGCATTGGGCTGCGCGGTGAACTCGAGTTCAACGCCCTGGCTCCGCGCCTTGGGCACGTTGAACACCAGTCGCGACGAGCACGAGCCGGCGGTCACCGTGAGCTGGAGATCGCTGATGTCCATGCTGTAGGCGGACACGTTGAGGCTCCCCTTGCCCCCGAACAGCTCGGACTTCGCGCCCGCTTCGTAGTTCCACGCCGTCTGGTCTTTCCATCCGTTGCGGCCGCTGAATGTGGCGCGGTCCGCCGCCGTGCACAGCGTCACGTTGATCGGATCGTTGATGCCGCCAAGGCGGAATCCGCGCGACAGCTGCGCATTGAGCGTGGTGCGCGCGGTGGCTTGCCAGCTGGCCATCACGCGCGGCACAAACCCGTTCGCGTTCACCGCCCCCGGATTCGACACCGGCTTGCCGCTGTCATCGGCGCCGAACAGGCCGTCGAAGATCTGGGAACGCTGCTCGCTGAAGTGGTAGGACCGGGCGCCGGCGGTCAGGTTCAGGCGCGGGCTGGCCGTATACGTCGCTTCGCCAAACAGGGCGGTCTGCGACAACGTGTACGCCAGTGACGACCAGAACAGTTCGTCCTGCTGCGCGTACGCGGATTTCGTGGGGACCTTGGAGAGGGCCTCGAATCCGGTCACCGAGATACGTTGCCCGTAGTCACGCCGATTGCGGCTGGCGAACGCGCCCACGAGCCACCGTACGGACGGGCCGCTGCCGGCGAGGCGGAGTTCCTGCGTGAACGCCGAGGTGTTCGTCTGATCGTTGAGCGGCGCGTTCAGCGTGTACACCCGGGCCGGCAGTCCGAGGCTGCCGCCGGTGATGCTCGCGGTCAGTGCTCCGGCATCGCGCACCGCCAGAATGTCGCGCGTGCCGTACGACGTGACCGACGTCAGATTGGTCGTTCCCCGGTGCCACGTCATGTTCACGTCGCCCATCACGAAGTCGTCGGTGTACGGCTCGCCGATCTGCGTAAACTGCTGGCGGTCACCCAGCGTAACCGGCGGCCGCGTCGTCGTGTACGGATTGGCCAGAATATTGAAGGCATCTTGACGGTTCCACCCGTTCGCCTGCACCCGCTGCGCCACGAGGCGCGGCGTGATGGAGAACCGGTCACTGGGCTCGAAGCGGAGCACCGCGCGCATGCCCGTCTTCGATCCGTCATTCACGTTCTGCGTGATGCGGGCGTCGGGCTGGACGGCGTCGATGAAGCCGCCGGTCACGTCGGAGTAGCCCACCACGCGCACGGCAACCTTGTCGCCCACGGGCACATTCAGGCCCAGCTTCACATCGCGCCCCGCGCCGCCGCCGCTGATTGCGTTCGCACCGACTTGACCGAACTTTCGGTGCACGCCCAGCTCCGGCTGGCCGCTGATGTAGCGCACCGTGCCGGACATCGACCCGGAGCCGAAGAGGGTGCCCTGCGGGCCGCGCAGCACTTCCACGCGGCTCACGTCGAAGAGATCGAGATCGGGGGTGAACAGCGAGAGGGAAATCGGTACGCCGTCGAGATACACGCCGACATCTTCCTTCACGCCGGGCTGGTCACGGGCGATCTGCCCAGACGAAGCGCCACGGATGGCGACCTGGCTCTGGCCGGGTCCGAGGTTCTGCACGCTCAACCCCGCCACCTGCATCGCGATCTGCTCGATATTGCCCATACCGCGTTGGCGCATCGTCTGCGCGGAGGCCGTCGCCACCGAGAACGGCACGTCGGCGAGCGTCTCCTCGCGCAGCGAGGCGGTGACGGTGACCGCATTGAGCGGGCGCAGTGCGAGCGTGAAGTCCACGCTGGTGGTGCCGGTGGACACCACGACACCGGTTTTGGACTGCGGCTGGAATCCGATCAGCGCCGCCGACACCGTGTAGCTGCCGGGCGGGAGATCCGTGACCGCGTAACGCCCGTCGGCACCCGTGAGCGCCCGCCGGACAGCGGTACCCGCGTCGGCCGCGACGGTGACGGTGGCCCGTTCGGCCGCCGCTCCATTCGCGGTGCGCACCACGCCGCCGACCGCACCGATCGTGCCCTGGGCGAACGCCTGGGCGACCGAACCACCAAGGAGTAGCAGGGCCGTCGTGGCCCAGCGAAGTGCTCGTTGCCTCGTCATGCAGATGCCTCTGAGCTGGTTGAAGATTTCAATCAGGTCGAATGAAGGGCATGCCGCACGACGGACACAAGGCGTACGGCATCAAGAAGGTTGGCGTGCCTTGCGTCGGGCCCATGCTCGCGCCGTCGACCATCGCGCGATATACTCGCGGCGAGTTCCCCCTCCCGAACCCGCGCGATGACCACGTATCCCAGCATCTTCAACGACGTCATCGGCCCCGTGATGCGGGGGCCTGCCAGCTCGCACTGCGCGGCATCGCTGCGCATCGGCCGGATCTGCCGCGACCTCATGGACGGCGAGAGCACCAGCGCCTCCGTCGGATACGACCCCAACGGCTCGCTCGCCACCACGCACAAGGGACAGGGCTCCGACATGGGGCTCTTCAGCGGCTTCCTCGGCTGGGAGGCCGACGACGAGCGTCTCCCCAGCTACCTGCAGGGACTCGCCGAGGCGGGGCTCACCACCACGATCGACATCCGCCCGATCGGCGCGACGCATCCCAACACGTACCAACTCACGCTGCACAACGCCTCGTGTACGTGCGGTCGCCCGGTGACATCCTCAATCAGGTCGCCGCGCTCACGGCGGGCTCGTGCGGCGCGCTCCCCGGCGCGCTCCCCGACGAGCTCCCCGACGAGCTCCCCGACGAGCTCCCCGACGCGGTCCTCGGCGTCGGCACGACGCTGGGGCTGTCGGAGGACGAGATGGTACGAGCGATGCCGGCGGCGGGCCTCATTGGCGTGTTCATCGATCACGCCGTCGGCCAAGCGCATCGAGGCCGCCCTCGCGCGCGGCGACGGCGAACGGACCCGCACGGCCTTTACGGCCTAAACCGATGATCGCCTTCATCTGGGTCGCGATCGCGCTGCTGGCCACATGGTTCGTCGCCGTGCTCACGCGCGACATCCGGCGCCACTGGCACGACCTCGCCGCCGGCCGCTGGCTCTCCACCGCACTGATCGGCCTCGTCACGAACTTCTTCGACGTGCTCGGCATCGGCTGTTTTGCGCCGCAGACGGCGCTGTTCCAGTTCACGGGCCAGATCGAAGCCCGGAAGATTCCCGGCACGCTGAACGTGGCCAACACGCCAGCGGTGCTGCTGCAGGCGCTCATCTTCATCACCATCATCGAGGTCGATCCGCTCACGCTGGTGCTGCTGCTGCTGGCGGCCGGCGTGGGCGCGGTGGTCGGGGCCGGTGTGGTGGCGCGGCTCGACGAGCGGCGCATCCGGACGACGATGGGCTTCGCGCTGCTCATCACCGCCGGGTTCATGGTGGCGCGAAGCCTCGATTGGATTCAGGGCGGTGGTGACGCAATCGGCCTCGTGGGCGCGTCGCTTGTGATCGCCGTCGTGGTGAACGCGCTGCTCGGCGCGCTGATGACGGCCGGCGTGGGCCTCTACGCGCCCTGCATGGCCCTCGTCTTCGCGCTGGGTATGTCACCACGGGTCGCCTTTCCCATCATGATGGGCTCGTGCGCGTTTCTGATGCCGCCCGCGTCGGTGCGCTTCATTGCCGCGGGCGCCTACGACCGGAAGGTCAGCCTCATCATCGCGATCGCCGGGCTCGCGGCCGTGCCGATCGCCGCGTTCGTGGTGAAGGAGCTGCCGCTGGACCTGCTGCGGTGGGTCGTGATCGCCGTGATCGTATACACGTCGACGGTGATGCTGCGCGCCGCGTTCAAGCGGTAGCGCCATGGACCTGCTGCTGTTGAACCGGGACGAGGTG
>CANJOX010000271.1 GCA_947475795.1 Gemmatimonadota bacterium | reverse complement strand
GATTTCCCGTCGCTCGAGGTCACCGACAGCCGGCGCCTCACCGCGCACTGGCTGCAACGCAACGGCGCCGGCACCTATGCCTACGGGGTGCGCCTGTCGCAGTCGCGCGACGGCGGCCGCACCTGGAGCGCACCCGTCACCCCCCACCGCGACAGCTCGCAGACCGAGCACGGCTTCGTCGCGATGTGGAGCGAAGGCACCGGCGCAGCCGACGGCGGGGTAGGCGCCGTCTGGCTGGATGGCCGCAAGTACAAGGAAGCCGGGCACAACGCCGCCAACGAGATGATGCTGGTGTCCACCACCCTGCGCCCCAACGGGACCCTCGGCCCGGAAGTCCGCCTCGACGAACGCACCTGCGACTGCTGCCTCAATGCGGCCGTGATGACCGCCAAGGGGCCGATCGTGGCCTACCGCAACCGCTCCGCCGACGAGATCCGCGACATCTACGTCACGCGACGCGTGGCCGGCCGCTGGACCGCCGGCACCCCGGTCCACGATGACCGCTGGCAGATCGCCGCCTGCCCCGTGAACGGGCCGGCACTCGCCGCCCGTGGCAACGCGGTGGCACTGGCCTGGTTTACCGCCCCGGGCGACAGCGGCCGCGTGAACGTGGCCTTCTCCGATAACGCCGGCGCCACCTTCGGCGCCCCGATCCGCGTGGACGGCGGTACCCCCGCCGGCCGCGTGGACGTGGTGCTCCTCCCCAACGGCGACGCGCTCGTCACGTGGGTGGAGCGCGTGGGTGGCGACGTCGCCGCCGTCCGCGCCCGCCGCATCACCCGCGCTGGCGTCGCCGGGGCACCGGTCACCGTGGCGTCCTCGTCGGCCGCGCGCGCCAGTGGATTCCCGCGGGCCGTCGCCACCGGCTCGTCGGTCGTGTTCGCGTGGACCGTCCCCGGACGCCCCTCCACGATCCGCGTGGCCCGCACCGACGCGGCGTCGTTTCGATGAGCCGGATGCCGAACAGCGGTATGTCCGCCCCCCGCACACCGGCCGTCACGCGCACCGCCGCCCTGCGCCGCCTCGCGGCCGCCGCGCTCCTGCTGGCGTCCAGCGCCTGCACCCCCGACCGCACCGCCGAATCGGGGGCCACGGCCGCCACCGACGGACGGGTGGAGATCGGCCTGCCGGCACCGGCCTATGCCACGGTCAACCTCAACGGCGACTCGGTGTCGCTGGCGGCCCAGCGCGGCAAAGTCGTGCTGCTCAACGTGTGGGCCACGTGGTGCCACCCGTGCCGCAAGGAAATCCCGGAGCTGCGCGCCATCCGTGAGCGCTATCAGGCACGGGGACTCGAATTGATCGGCGTGAGCGTCGATACCGACGGCACCGACGACGCGATTCGCGGCTTCATGCAGGAGTTCTCGATGGACTTCCCCATCTGGCGCGATCCCGACGAACGCGTGTCCACGCAGTTTCTCGTGGTCGGCGTCCCGGCCACCTTCCTCATCGACAAGACCGGCGTACTGCGCTGGCGCAAAACCGGCCCGATCGCCCCCGGCGACACGGCCCTTACCGCCGCCATTGAACGCGCGCTGGGCGGCTCGTGATGCAGTCCGCCTCGATCGGCGTGTCCATCAGCTTCACCGCCGGCGTCCTGAGCTTCCTCTCCCCCTGCGTACTGCCGCTCATCCCGAGCTACGTGAGTTTCATCACGGGTATGAGCCTCGACGATGCCCAGCGCTCGCGCCGCACCACGCTGGTGCACGCCCTGCTCTTCGTCACGGGCTTCACGCTGGTGTTTCTCGCGCTGGGCGCCACGGCCACGGTGCTCGGCCGGCTCCTGCACCAGCAGCGCGATCTCGTGGGACGCGTGGGCGGCGTGCTGGTGATCCTGCTGGGACTCTACCTGATGGGCGTCTTCAGCCTCGGTGCACTCTCGCGGGAACGGCGCATCCATATCGCCAACAAGCCGCTGGGCTACCTCGGCACGGTGCTGGTCGGCATGGCCTTCGCCGCCGGCTGGACGCCCTGTATCGGCCCCATTCTAGGCGGCGTCCTCACCTACACCGCCAGCTCCGCCGACCTCAATCGCGGCCTGCTGCTGCTCTTTGCCTACTCGCTGGGACTCGCGGTGCCGTTTCTGGCGGCCGCCCTCATGATCGACCGCTTCATGGCGCTCTTCCGGCGCTACCGCGGCGCGCTGGCCTGGATGTCACGTGCCTCGGGGGCGCTGCTCATTCTCATCGGCATCCTGATGATCACCGGCAGCATGACGACACTGTCCGGCTGGCTGCAGCAGTGGACGCCGGAGTTTTTACAGAGCCGGCTCTAACCGCACGGCACGGACCGATCAGCGCTGATCACCTCGCCCCACCCGCACCACACTGGCACGCCCGGGGAGCTCCCGGGCGCGTCAGTACCGAAACGCGTACTGCAGCTTGATCAGCAGCTGGTTGGACGCGAAGCCCCACTGCTGCGGGATCCGCGCGGTGGGATCGGCCTGCAGCCCCGCGCTGTAGGGCAGCCCCGTCGCGCCGTCGATATCGTGACGCAGGTTGTGGTTGTACACCACGAACAGATCGCCCAACGGCGAGAAGGTCCAGCGGATCCGGGTGTTGGCACCGAACGTGTCGCTCTGATTGTCGTACTGCGCGTAGCTGTTGAACTGCAGGTTGGGTGACACGTTCACCCGTACGCGCGCCCCCACGAGATCCTGCGTGAAGGCCCCCTCGCGCAGCCGCCCTGCATTGCGCGTGGCGTTCAGTTCGACGTTCACCAACGACGACGGCTTCCACGCGGTCGTGAGAATGAGTTCGTCCAGCGTACCGGTGTAGAACGACCCGAACCACCACGTAGCCTGGCCGCTGAAGCGCCGCTTGGCCGCGAGGCCGCCCTCGAGCCGATAGCGGCGCCAGTGGTATGCCCCGGCCGGAATGGTCACGCCGGGAGCGATGGTGAACGGCGCCACCAGCCGCTCGCCGGTAGGATTGACGTTGAGCTCGAAGCGGTCGCCACTCTCGAGTCGCCAGTTCACCGGCGCCATGAAGATGCGATAACTCTCCCACGTGCCCTGCAGGTCGGTCACCACCCGCGGCTGGAACTCGTTGAGCATCTGCCGCACGCGCAAGCCGGCCACCCGCCCGCGCGGACGCGGCACGAAGTTGCTGGTGAACGTGATGATCTGCGCCGCCGCGCGTGGCACGAAGCCGAGCGACGGATCGAAGCCGTCGCCGATGCGCTTGTACGTGGCCGAGATCTGCCAGAGGTCGTTGGGATAGTCGATCTTGGCACCCCAGGCCGTCTTCTCACCGCGGAGACCGGCGCGATCGGTGTGCAGCGCCCACACGCCCATCAGCAGGTTCTTGTTGCCGTGAAAGCGCGACGTCTGGTACGTGGCGTCCAGTCCGCCCATCCAGCTGTCGGAACGGCCCAACGGATCACCCACGGTGCCGATCATGCCGATCGTGGATTCGCGGCCCAGATTCTGCTTGTAGCGCAGCACGCCCAGCGTGTTGGCCGTGACCGTCGCCCCGTCGATCTCGCCGGTGCGCAGTGCGATCGCCCCCACGTTGGCGCCGCTGGCACGCCCAGTGACTTTCACCCCACCGCGAATGGGCACCTCGGCGCCGCTCAGCAAGCCGATGCGACGACTGAAGAACGGACGGATGTCGTCGCCGAGGCTGAGCCCGAAGTCGAAGATGTCGGCGCCCTGCAGGAAGAACGTCCGCTTCTCCGGAAACACGATCGGGAAGCGGGTGAGATTGGTGCGGCGCGTGTCGACCTCGGTTTCGGCGAAGTCGGTGTTCACGGTCAGTGCGGCGAGCGTGCTCGCCCCGAGCGTCTGCGTGAGGTCGAGACTCAGGTCACGTTCGTCGCGACGCAGCGCCCCCGGTGCCGGCACGCCAGTCGATCCCATGAGCGACGGCCGGACACTGAGCCCGAGGCCCAGCGCGAACGGCGGCAGGTCGGTGAGGCGTCCCGCGCGGAAGGTCTGCGTGATCTTGAAGTCGCGCACCGGGCTGGCCCAGCGGTCGTTCTCCAGCAGGCGCTGCACGCGGCGCTGCACGTTGAAGCCCCACGAGGTCAGGCCGCTCGCAAACTGCAAGCTGCGAATGGGGATCACGATTTCGGCCGACCAGCCGGTGGCCGTGCGCACCGTGGCCGCATCCCACACGGCGTCCCAGTTGGCGTTCTCGCCGTCGCCCGCCACCAACGCATCGTAGCGCGCGCCGTTCGGATTCACGGCGAACACATAGCCCGAGCGGCCGTCGCGGTATGTGTCGAGCACGATCTTGATGTGATCTTCGTTGGCGAGCGAGTTGTCCCGCTCGCGCGCGAAGCTCACAATCCCCTGCGGATTCGGATCATCCGCCCGCACCCCGATCACGAGGCGGTCGGCATCGGCGAGCACCCGTACGACCGTCCGTCCCCCCGGCGTGCGTCCGGCCACCGGTTCGATCTCGGTGAGCGCCCCGATGGAATCGGCCACGGCCCACATCGGCTCGTCCAGGCGCCCGTCGAGCCGGAGGGCACCGCGGAGCGGGGCCACCCGCAATGCTGGCGGCGCGACCGGAGCGGTTTGCTGCGCCCCGAGGGGCGCGGGAGGCAGCGCGCCGAGCGCGGTGAGCGTGCCGAGAACGGCCAGACAGCGGGCGCAGGGTGGCATCGGGCGCGTGGAAGATCGAGGGGGCGCAACGGGTGCGACGGACCGGTGCGGAACGTGAACAAAAAACGGCGGCCGTATCAAGAGATACGGCCGCCGTTTTGAGTGGGCCTTGTAGGAGTTGAACCTACGACCTCACGCTTATCAGGCGTGCGCTCTAACCACCTGAGCTAAAGGCCCGAAGGAGAGTTCAGCCTCTCCACCAGAGCCGGATAATGTACCCCACCGTGCGGCTCGGGGCAAGTGCGACCGCCATCTGGTACCGCCCAAACGTCCACGAGCGACACCCGGATGGTATCGCTCCTGCGTCTCACTCACCCGTCTAGATCGTCTTCGTCAAGCCCATCGACGTCGCCATCCAGATCGTCATCATCATCGTCGTCGTCGTCATCATCGTCGTCGTCATCATCGTCGTCG
>CANJOX010000270.1 GCA_947475795.1 Gemmatimonadota bacterium | reverse complement strand
GTGATCGCCGTGTTCATCGGCTGGCCGATTGCCCGCGCCGTGGCGCGCTACCTCGACCGCCGCGGCCACGCGGTGCGCGCCGATACTGTGCTCGAGGCGCGGCTCCAACAACGCGTCGACGCGATGGAGCGCAACATCGACACCGTTGCCATCGAGATGGAACGGCTGAGCGAGGCGCAGCGCTTCACGTCGAAGCTGCTGGAACAACGTCCGGCCGCCGTCGCGGTCCCGATCGACGCCAACCGGTAGGCGGCCGCCGCGATGCCCAGCGTCCTGATCGTCGACGACGAACCGAACATCCGGCGCATGGTCGGCGCCCTGCTGAGCGCCGAGGGGTACGACGTGCGCGATGCCGCCGACGGCGTGGCCGGACTCGTCCTCGCCGAGGCGAACGAGCCGGATGTCGCGCTGGTCGACCTGATGATGCCGGGCGAGCTCGACGGGCTCGCGCTCCTGCAAAAACTGCGCGAGCGCCGCCCCGACATGCCGGTGGTCATGATGAGCGGGCGCGCCGCCCTCACCGATGCGGTACGCGCCACCAAGCTGGGCGCCTTCACCTTTCTCGAGAAGCCACTCACCCCCGAGGGGGTGCTGCTCGCCCTCGCCTCGGCGTTCGAGCTGCGTCAGGCGCGCCGCGCCGCGGCGGCGCTGCGCGAAGACCTTGGCATCTCCGGCGAGATGGTGGGTGAGTCACCCGTCATGCATGAGGTGCGCGCCCTCATCGCCCGGGTGGGGCCCTCCGACGCACGCGTGCTGATTACCGGCGAGTCGGGCACGGGCAAGGAACTCGTGGCCGCCGCCCTGCATCTGGCCAGTCCGCGGCGTGACCGCCCCTTCGTGCGCGTGAACTGCGCCGCCATTCCACGTGATCTGGTGGAGAGCGAGATGTTCGGGCATGAGCGCGGCGCGTTCACGGGGGCCACCGATCGACGCCTCGGGCGCTTCGAACTTGCGCACACCGGCACGCTCTTTCTCGACGAAGTCGGCGACCTTGGCGCGGAAGCGCAGGCCAAGCTGCTGCGCGCCATCGAAGCGCGGGAAATCGAGCGGGTGGGCGGCGGCAAGCCGATCAAGATCGACGTGCGCATTCTGGCGGCGACGAACAAGGACCTCGGTCGCGCCGTGGCCGACGGCAGCTTCCGCGAAGATCTGTTCTTCCGGTTGAACGTCATTCCGATTCAGCTGCCGCCGCTCCGCGACCGACCCGGCGATCTGCCGGCGCTCGTGCGGCACTTCTCGGCCCGGCATCGCACACGCACGGGCCGGCCGCTGGTGGAGTGGCATGAGTCGGCACTGGGCGCCTTGAGCGGGTATCGCTGGCCGGGCAACGTCCGTGAACTGGCCAACGTCGTGGAGCGCCTCGCGATTCTGCACGCCGGCAGTACTGTTGGGCGCGCTGAAGTCGTTCAGGTGATTCCCGCGGCGGCCGCCGACCCCTTCACCACCGCGGTCGGCAGCGGCGCGACATCGCCGGACGAGAGTATCCCCACGCTACCGCTCAGCGACGCCATCGATGCGTACGAGCGACGCCTGATCTCGGCCGCCCTGGCGCAGAGCGACGGCAACGTGGCGGAGGCTGCACGCCGACTGCAAACCGATCGCCCCAACCTGTATCGCCGGATGCGCCGCCTTGGCTTGGCCGCGCTGGGTGAGTGACGTCGTGTTCTTTTTCCGGAGTGTTGCATGATGGCTGGAATGCCCCGCCCGTGGCGGGCCCGTGGGCTGCGCGGCGCGATCGTCCTGTTGGGGATCATCGGTGCGGGAATGGCGCTGCCGGTGGCGACCGCTCGCGCCCAGCGGGATCCGGCACAGGAGGCCGAGCGCACGCGGCGGCTCGGCGGTGTGCCACGGGAGATCTCACTGGCCGTCACCGCCGTATGGAATGCACCGTCCACGCGACGCGTGCGTGGCGACTTCGCGCTGGCCGCCAATGACACGGTGCGTGGCGACCTGGCCGTGCTGAACGGACGCACCCGGCTGTCCGGTGTCGTGACGGGTCAGGTGGTGGTGCTGAACGGCGACGCGCTTCTGGTGGAGAGTGCCCGCATCGCGGGCGCCCTGACCGTGATCGGGGGCACCGTCGAATCGCCCGACCGCCCCGGCGTCGGCGGCGATATCCGCGTGTGGAGCGCGCGCTACCGGTACCGGGAAGAGGGCGACACACTGGTCGCGGCGACGGAATTCTTCGGACGCTGGTCGCGCTGGATGATGGAGAACGAGCGCGGCGGCGCGCAGAGCGACCTGTTCGTGACCACCGCGCATACGTATAACCGGGTGGAAGGGCTGCCCGTCTACATCGGGCCACGCGTGCGCGTGCGCAACGGCGACACCCGCGTGCGGGCGGAGCTGTTCGGCATTGTCCGCACGGGCGACCGGCTGGCGTGGGAGCGCGAGAATCTGGGCCATCGCCTGCTCCTCGAGCTCCGTCAGGGGAACAGTACCGGCATCGCGGTGGGGGGCCGCCTGTTCGACGAGGTCGACGCGGTGGAGAAATGGCAGCTCACCGATACGGAGATCGGTCTGAACACGCTGCTGTTCTCCCGCGACTACCGGGACTATTGGCAGCGCCACGGCGGGCACGGCTATGTGAGCCTGTTCTCGGGGCGGGGCTCCGAAGTGCGGGCGTCGTACGGCCGGGAGCGGTGGAGCGCGCGCCGCGCACGCAATGTGTTGTCGATCGTGAACGACGACGTACCGTGGCGCGTGAATCCGGTGGCGGATGAAGGCGTGCTGGGACTGCTCACGCTGTCGGCCACATTCGACACGCGCAACAGCCCGACCGATCCACGGTCAGGATGGTATCTGCGCGGCGACTATGAGCACGGAGACGGTACGCTCACGCGGCTGGGCTCACCCGGTGCGCCGACGGTGGCCAGCACCAGCGCCGAACGCGCACAGTATGCGCGGGCCCTGCTCGACCTGCGCCGCTACAACCGGCTGGGGCCGTCAACGTCGCTCAACATGCGCGCGGTCGCAGGCGGTTGGCTGTCCGGCGATCCGCTGCCGGCGCAACGTCGTCTCGCCGTGAGTGGCATCGACGCCCTGCCGGGGTTCGACTTCCGCCGGCAGCGGCGCACCGCCGACGTGGGGACCTGCGCCACGGGGAGTGAGTCGTCGTACGCCGCGCGCGGTCGTCCGGCGCAGTGCGACCGGATGGTGCTCGTCCAACTAGAGTGGAAGGGGGACTTCCGCATCGGCTGGTCCGGCGACGGCACGGATGACCTCGGCGACCGCCGCTGGGTATTCAGCCGGGTGAAGGCCGACGGCGCGTGGGTGGTGTTCGCCAACAGTGGACGCGGCTGGCTCGTGGGCACGCCCGACGAGACCGGCCTGCGCGTCCCCAAGGGCGCCGTCCCCGATCTGTCCTCCTGGCGCACTGACGTGGGCGGCGGCTTCGACTTCGGAACCTTCGGCGTGTACGTGGCGCAGGCGGTCTCTGAACGCGGCCAGTCACCCAACGTGTACCTGCGCTTGAGCCGCCGCTTCTGACCCGCATGAACCTGTCGGTGCTCCGCTCCGCCGTGCGCCGTGGCGCGCTGATCGCCGTCGCCCTGCTGCTATGGGGCGCGGGGAGCGTGGCGCACGCGCAGGTGGGTCCCGAAATCGATATCCGCGTGGCGCCCACGTCGTATCCACCGCTGATCTCGGTCCGCGGCGTGCTGTCCGAGAAGCCGTTCGACGAATTGTTGCAGAGCGGGTTCCCGGCCCGGCTGCATGTTCGTGCCGAGCTGTGGTCGATCGGCCGCTGGTTCGACGAGGTGATCGGTCGTGTGGAGTGGGACATCGTGGTGCGCTACGATGCCATCGATCGTGTGTACGAGGTGGGCCGGTTCGTGGGCGGGCGATTGACCCCGCTGGGGAGCTACGCGCGCTTCGCCGATGCCCGGGCCGCCAGTGAGCTGCCGTTCCTCCCCGCGCTCGCCGCGCCACCGCGTGGCCGCAAGAGTTACGTCGCGGTCCAGGCGGAGCTCCAGACGCTCGACGTGAGCGATCTGGACGAACTGGAGCGCTGGTTGCGCGGAGAGGCGTCACCCGCCGTGCGCGGCCAGCGCAGTCCGGGCACCGCGCTCACGCGTGGTGTCCGGTCGCTGGCCAGCCGGCTGTTGGGCGGCGAGATCCGACGGCTCGAGGCACGCAGCCCCGCCGTCCGCTACTGACTCAGACGGCGAGCGCGCCGTCGATCTTTTCGAGTTCGTGCAGTGTCTCTTCGCCGTAGAACACGCGGATGTACTGCGCCTGAATGGGTGTGAGACGCCGGACGGCCCAGCTCAGATGCACGAAATGCGGTTCGCCAGGCGCCCGAAGCGGCGCCATGCCGATTTCATTGGGCAGGCGATTGGCCTTTCTGGTGTTGCAGCTGCTGCACGCCGTGACCACGTTCGTCCATTCGTTCGACCCGCCGCGCGAGATCGGAATAAGGTGATCGCGCGTGAGCGACTCACGCAGCTTGAGTTCGGGGGCGCGACGGCCGCAGTACTGGCACTGGTAATCGTCGCGGGCGAACAGGAAGGTGTTCGTGACCTGGCGACGGAAGCGGCGCGGTACATGCACGAAGCGTGTGAGCCGGATCACCGCGGGACGCGGAAACGCCTGCCGTTCGGAGCGCACGGGCGCCCCCGTGTCGGCTTCCACGATTTCCGCCTTGCCGTCGATGACCAGCCGCAGCGCACGCCGCAGCGGCACCATCGTGAGTGGTTCGTACGAGGCATTCAATGCGAGACATCCGGCGCTCACGCCCTACCCTCCCCTCTACAGTGCCAAGGTCGATGGGTCCGCTACGTGAAGCATATCATGCCGTGGAAGCCTCTCGCCACTCCTGCAGCCGGTCGCGCCACGCCCGCAGACGTAACGACACGGTCTCGTCACCGCGGACGACAGCGCCCTGCTGCACCAGTTCCTCCCCTTCGACGGTGACCAGCACCGCGGCGACCTTGCCGGCCAGCACGTGCACCAGCGCGACCGCGGGATCGAACAGCGGTTGCGCATCCTCGTGATCGAGCGGGAAGGCCGCGAGATCGGCATCCTTGCC
>CANJOX010000269.1 GCA_947475795.1 Gemmatimonadota bacterium | reverse complement strand
GGATCCCAACTCGCCCTTGGGCAAGATCCTCCGCCTCACGCTCGACGGCAAACCCGCGCCCGGCAATCCGCAGGCCGGCACTACCGGGTCGGCCACGCTCGACATCATCAACCCGCCGCGCGACACGGAACTGGCGAAGACGGCGGCGGTGGTGTTCACCTACACGTTTCCCGGGCAGAACCTGACGCCGTCGGAGACGTGGGCGTCCGGCTTCCGCACGCCGTACGGATTGGCGTTCGCGCCCGATGGCCGCCTGTGGGAAGTGGAGCACGGCCCGCGCGGCGGTGACGAGTTGAATCTTGTTGAGGTAGGCAAGAACTACGGGTGGCCGCTGGTGTCGTATGCGGTGAACTACAACATGACGCCGATCCCGAGCCCCGACACGCGCGCCGAGTTGGTGAAGCCCGTGATCTACTGGACGCCCGTCATCGCGCCGGGGAGCCTCACGTTCTACAAGGGCACAATGTTTCCGCAGTGGAACGGCTCGGCGCTGATCGGCGGGCTGGCCTCGCGGACCGTCAATCGTATCACGTTCGACGGGAAGGGCGGCGCCACCACCGCCGAACGCTGGAGCGTCGGCCATCAGATTCGTGATATCGCGGTGGCACCCGACGGCGCCCTGTGGATGATCGAGAACACCACCACGGGCGGACTGTTTCGCGTCACCCCCAAGTAGCGTCGCGCGGCGCGCGGAAGGCGGAAACCTTCCGCGCACCATGCGCGCACCAGCGTCAGGGACGGAGCTTTTTCTCGAGATACGCCGCGATCGCGGCATTCACGCGGCGCTGATTGTCATGCTGCATGAAGTGGTGCGTGTCGTCCACGATCGTGATCTCCTCCAGCTCCACGTTGCGCGCGCGTAGCCGCTGCACGAGGTCGACGGTCTGGGCGAAGCGCACGTTGCGGTCGTCGTCGGCGTGAATGAACAGCACCGGCGAACGCCACGTGGACACGCTGCTCACCGGCGACGAGCGCCACGCCAGCCGCGCGAGTGAATCGATGCGGGCCGCCGACCGCTCGAAGCGCCACGCGGTGCCACCGAAGCGCTGCCCGAGATCGGCAGTCATGTCGTGCACGCCGTGAATGTCCACGCCGGCCGCGAACAGATTGGAATTACGCCCCAGCGCGAGCGCGGTGAGGTAGCCACCGTAGCTGCCGCCGTAGATGCCGATGCGCGTGCCGTCCACGAAGGGCTGTGCGCGCAGCCACTCGCCGGCTGCTTTCACGTCGAGATACTCACTGGCGCCGGCCACACCCGCGCGCGGCGGCCGGTGGAAGTCGTGGCCGTAGCCGATGCCCAGACGGTAGTTGATGGACAGCACCACGAAGCCGCGGCTGGCGAGGTACTGGTTCATCGCGTACGCGTTCCAGTAGTAGTCGCCGTAGTGCCACCCCAGCAGCATCTGTCGCGGCGGGCCGCCGTGCACGTACACCACCGCCGCCTTCTTCGCGGGGCCACCCGCGGGCGGCTCGAAGAGTTGGGCGTGCACCTGCACGCCGTCGGACGACGTGTACACCACCGACTTCGGCGTCACGAGCTTCGCGGCGGGGAACTCCGCTGGCACCTGCGCCTCGCCGATCACGAGGCGTGACGCCCCGGCGGTATGCGCGTCGCCCAGCACAAAGGGCTGCGGCACGCGCTGCGCGTCACCGCCGATGGCGGCCACGCGTCCGGAACCGAGTACCACCGGCATCCACTCCACACCGGTGCCGGGGGTGAGCACCTCCGGCGCCGCACGATCCACCGGCACCCGCACCACGTGACGACGGTCGATGTCACCGGCGGTGGTGCCGAGGTTGCCCGCGTACAACAGCGTGCGCCCATCACCGCTGAGCGTGATGTGTTCGGCCATGTGTGCCCCCGGCGTGAGCAGCATGGGCCGCTCGGTACCGCGCGCCGTCATGGAATACAGGTGCGGCCAGCCGTCCTGATACGACAGAAACGCGATGCGATCGCCGGCCGCCCAGTGCAGGTTGATGCCACCATCGGTGCCGGGCACGCTGCCCTTGAGCGTGCGGTCACTGGCCCAGCGCAGCGTGGCGACACCGCTCGCGACGTCGGCCACCCACAGGCTCCACGGGGCGGGCTGAATGTCGGAGTTCGGCGGCGGCGGCCCGCCGGCACCCGCGCGTCGTGCGAACACGAGGGAGCGGCCGTCGGGCGACCAGCGCGGTGCCCAATCACGGTTCGTGCTGGGCGCGATGTACTGAACGGGGCGCTGCGCGTTGGTGTAGATGCCGATGAAGGCGTGGTCGCCACGTCCTGACACGAACGCGAGGCGCGTCCCGTCGGGCGAGAACTGCGGGTCGCTGGCGTCGCCGCGCTGATCGAACAGACGCACGGGCGGCTTGGAGCCGTCGATGGGGACCATCCACAGTTGCCGCGCGCGCGTGAACACCACGACGTCGCCCTTGGGCGAGATGACGGGACTTTCGCCTTCGCCAAGGGCGACGGGCGTGCCGCCGCTGAACGGGACCGACCAGATCTCGGTTTTCGCGGGAAAGAGGGCGCCGGTGGGATTGACCGGCAGCGCATCGTCGAAGTTGGCGCTGAAGTCGCCGCCGCGCATGAACACGACGCGACTGCCGTCGGGGGAGAGCTGGACGGCGTTGAGCTCTTGCCCGTCGTCGCTCAGATAGTTGGTGAGCCGTCGCGCCGTGAACTGCGGGCCTTCGGCCACCCACACATTCCGCCGCCCGCGCTCGTTGAGCGTCCACGCGAGCCGCTCACCAGTGGCCGCCGCGGCGAGGTTGGTGGCGAAGGGGGCGCTCATCACCTGCTCAAGCGTGAACGGCGACGTCTGCGCCGCCGCGGCGCTTGGACACGCGGCCAGCACGAGGCCGATCGCGGCGAGGCGGCGGCGCCATGGGGCGCCCGGATGGGCGCGCGCGGAAGGAGTGGTGGTCACCGGACTGATCCTCGGGGAGTGGGGAGCCGTGTACGGCACGGCATCTTGTCGAACGATTCCGTGCACGCGACGTTAGGGCGCATCGCGAGGGGGCACAAGATGACCCCCGGGCCAGTGCGCGTTTCCTCCCAGCTCACGTCCGCCATGCTTCTTCGGGTTCCCGCCCTGCCGCGCGCGTGCGCGCGCCTCCTTACCCCGCGTGTCGCGTGCGCCGTGGCGGTCGCCGTGCTGGTGGGCGCTGCGGCACCGGTCGCGGCTCAGCCGGCGGCGCCGCCGGCGCCGTTGCGACCCGTGTTCACGGCGCTGCAGCCCGAGCTGTTTGCGGCGGGCGGCGCGCTGGCCAACGCCGTGGCGGACGTGGACCGCGATGGTGATCTCGATCTGTTCGTCGGGTTCAACGGCACGCCGAACCGGCTGTACGAGAATACGGGTGGTGTGTTCCGCGACATCGCCGCCACGGCCGGCGTGGCCGACGCGCGGGCCACGCGTGCGGCGGCGTGGAGCGATGTCGATGCCGACGGTGATCCCGACCTGCTGGTGGGCTTCACCCCCGGCGGCGGACCGGTGTTGCGGCTGTATCGCAACGACGGCGGCCGGTTCACCGACATCACCGCTGCGAGCGGACTGACGGTGGAAACCGGCGCCGTGCGCCAGCCGGTGTTTCTCGATGTCGACGGGGACGGTGATCTCGATCTGTTCGTGGCCTTCCGCGACCGCGCGAACATGCTGTTCCGCAACAGCGGCGGCACGTTTACCGATGTGGCGTCGGCCGTTGGGCTGGCCGACCCGCGCAAGAGTGTCGGCGCGGTGTGGTTCGATTATCAGCAGGACGGGGACTTCGATCTCTATGTGGCGAATCAGGACGGTGATGCGAACGGATTCTTCCGCAACGACGGCGGGCGCTTCACCGATGTGGCCGACCGCCTCGGCCTGGCGTGGGGCGGCCGCGGTCCGTCGGTGGCCACGGAGGGCACCGTCCGGCCGTGCGTGGCCGATCTGAACAACGACGGCGTCGCCGACCTCATGACTGCCAACTACGGACCCAATGGACTTTTTCTGGGCGCCCGTGACGGATCGTTCCGTGACGTGAGCGCGGCGTGGGGCGTCGCGATCGATGGCCGCTACGATACGTGCGCCCCGGCCGACCTCGATCATGACGGCCGGCTCGATCTCTACGTGAACGGCACGGTGTCAGCCACGGAGAGCTTCCGCGACTACCTGCTCGTGCAGACGGCCACAGGGTTCGCGGACGTGACGCCCGACAACGTGCTCGCGCTGACCGCGAGCCACGGGGTGCAGTGGTTCGATGCGGACGGCGACGGCGCGCTCGACCTTGCGCTCGCCGGCTCGCGCCCCGAGGCGTCGCATCCCGTGCTGCGCAACACCCTGCCCGCGGCGACGGCGGCGCGCTCACTGCAGGTACGGGTGCTCGATGCGCAGGGGCGCGCCACGCAGGCCGGTGCCGAGGTGCGGGTGTACGCGCGCGGCACGCGCACGCTGCTGGCCACGCGGTGGGTGGATGCGGGCTCGGGCTACGATGCGCAGAGCGATGCACCGGTGCACGTGGGGCTGCGCGCGATGTCGCCGGTAGACGTCGAGGTGACGACGATGGTAGGTGGACGGCGCGTGACGAGCACGGTACGGCGGGTGCGGCCCGCGGAGTTTGCGCGGCGGTGGCTCACGGTGCGGATGCCGCCGCGCCGCTGAGCGCGGCTCAGGGTGGTGTTCGGAGCGTCAGCCACGCCACGTAGCGGTCTTGCGGGAGAAGTGGCCCGGGGACCTCGGGCCACGGCACCAGCGAATCGAATCGCACGCGCACCGTACCGATCACGGTGTCCGAGGGAGCAGCTCCCCAGCGCAGCCGGACGGGAACGGTGGGTCCGCTGCCGACGCGATAGCCGAGGCTGATGTCGGCCGTCCCGGCCGAAATACACACGACTTGGCGCGGGCAGCGGGCATCTTCAAGGACGGCCAGCAGTGTAAGGCTGAACGCGCTTCCGTTGATCGGGCCGGCCGCCTCACCCACGCGCAGCGGCTGCGAGCGCCCGTTCATGACGGGTGTGGTTTCGCTGGGGGTGTCACGGCAGGCGGCCAGCGCGACGGCCGCGAGGCAGACGGCCGAGAGACAGACAGTCGGCATCCAT
>CANJOX010000268.1 GCA_947475795.1 Gemmatimonadota bacterium | reverse complement strand
TGACCAGCTGCCCGTCATCCGGGATGAAGTGCCCCTCGCGATCACGGTGCGCGTGGAGCCGGCCGCGGGGGCGGTGCATGCCGCGGTCGATCGCACGCGACTGCTCGATGCGCTGCGCGCGCTGGTCGACAATGCGATCGCGTCGATGCCGGCCGGTGGGACGTTGGTGCTCGCCACCGCTGAGGTCGTGACGCAGTCACCGAATGCCGACGACGGGAGCGTGGCGAGGCCGTACGCCAGGCTGTCCGTGAGCGACACCGGCACCGGCATGAGTGAGGAGATCAAGGCCCGGCTCTTCGAACCGTTCTTCTCGACGCATGAATTCGGCCTGAACAAGGGGATGGGGCTCGCCTCGGTGCATGGGCTCGTGCATCAGAGCCGCGGCTTCATCGAATGTGACTCGTCACCGGGGGCGGGGACGACGCTGAAGCTCTACTTTCCGGCGCCTGGCACCGGTCCCACGCGCGCCACACCAGCGGCGTCGGCGGTGATCGTGCCCGACGCGCAAAGCGTCCTGTTGGTGGACGATGACCCGCTGCTGATCGACATCGGCCGGCGGGTGCTCGAGAAGCTCGGGCACGCCGTCGTGACGGCCACGTCAGCGCAGCGTGCGCTGGACATTCTGTCGCTGCATGCCGCCCAGGTTTCGATGATCGTGACCGATCTGACCATGCCGGGGATGAGCGGGCTCGAACTCATCGAAATCGTGACGGCCCGTTATCCCGCGATCCCGATCGTCGCGGTGAGCGGCTACAGCGTGAATCCAGATGCGCGCCTCGAAATCGATGCGCGCAACATGCCCTTCGTGAGCAAGCCGTTCACGAGTGCGCAGCTGGCGGCCGCCATGCAGCGGGCGATCGCGCAACCGCGCTGATCGCTCGCCGCATCGCTGTGCTACAGGAGCTGCTGCTGCGCCTCGGTGGCGCGCGGCACCATATGGCAGGCGCGGCACCGTGCTTCGTAGGCGTCGGCGGCCCCCACCATGATCGTGGGGGAATCGTACGGGGCCGGCTTCCCGCCGATCAGCCGCTGATTGCGACTGGCCGGCGCGCCGCATAGCACGCAGATCGCGTGCAGCTTGTCGACCAGTTCGGCCACGGCCATGAGTTGCGGCATGGGGCCGAACGGTTCGCCACGGAAGTCACTGTCGATCCCGGCCAGAATCACGCGTCGGCCGCGATCCGCCAGACTCGACGCCACCTGCACGATCCCGGCGTCGAGGAACTGCGCCTCGTCGATGGCGACAACCTGCGCCATCGGATCGAGACGCAGCAGAATCTGCGCCGACGAGTCGACCGGAATCGCCTCGAAGGTGCGCCGGTCGTGGCTGGACACGCTCCACAACCCGGCGTACCGGTCATCGAGATGCGACTTGAACACCTGCACGCGCTTGCGGGCGATCGTCGCCCGCCGCACACGCCGTAACAGCTCTTCGGTCTTGCCGCTGAACATCGAGCCGGCCACGACCTCCATCCATCCCCCGGAGACCTGGAAGCTGCTGCTCATGGTCAGCCCTCGGTGCCCGGTTCGGTGTTCGGACGCGGCTTGCGGCTCGCGTTCTGCATCCGCTCACCACGCTCCGACCACTCCGCGCGCCCTTCGGCGCGCTCGCGCACCGGGCGATCACCGAACGCCAGCCGCTCATCGGCCGCGCGCGGCGGTCCGCCACGTCCCGGTCCACCACGTCCTTCCGGACGCGGTCCACGGTCGCCGCCGAACGACGGACGGGCCGGGCGATCGCCACCGAACGAGGGTCGGGCTGGCCGGTCGCCGGTGTCACGACGCGGTCCGCCGCGCGGCGGGCCGAACGTCCGTTCGCTCCGCGGGCCACGTGCTCCGCCCCGGTCTCCACCGCGGTCTCCACCACGCGGCGCATCGCCGGTGCGCTCGTCGATGCGCGCACTGAGCCGACGGCCACGCAGCGACACGCTGCCCAGTGCTTGCACCGCCTTGGCGGCATCGTCCGCCGCCAGCTCCACGATCGCATGCGATTCGAACAATTCCACCTGTCCGATGCGCTCACCCGGAATGCCGGCTTCGTTGGCCACCGCACCGACGATGTCCCCGATCCGCACGCCGTCGCGCTTGCCCGCGGCCAGGAAGACCCGCTGCTTGCCGGTCGCGGCCGGAGCGTCGGGGCGGACGCCAGCCGACAGCGGCGTGCGTGTCGGACCGGCGGTGGCCGCCTTCGCGCGCACCGTGAGGGCGTCGCGGCGTGCCCCTTCGTACAACCGCAGCGCCGCCGCGGCGATTTCCAACGCATCGTGCGTGTCGAGCAACGGCGCCAGCAGCGCCATCTCACTCGCCGACGTGCCGCCGGAGTTGGCTAGCGTGGAGCGCAGCGCGGTCCGCAGCGTCTGCACACGGCTCTCGGCGTTCGCCTTGCGCACCGTGGGCGTCCACGCTTCCGCCAGCCCCGCCGTCATGCGGCGGAACGCGGCCAGTTCGTCGGGGAGCAACAGTGCCACGGCATCGACGGGGCGGGCGGTCAACGCCTCCACCAGCGTGTCGTGCGAGGCGGGCGCCTCCCAGAGCACCACGAGCGCCACATGCTGCGACGTGGCCTGGCGCACGACCTGAACGTTCAAGCCGTCGATGACCATCCCCATGCGCGTGATCGCCGCCTGCGCGTCACGCAGGCCGACCTCGGTGGCCGCGACGACGACCACCGACGGCGGGTCCACTTCGTCGAGGATGCCGCGGAGGGCATCCGCGCGTCCGCCGGCTGAGGTGATCACGAAGCTCGGCGTCATCGCGAGCGGCGTCTCGCCGGTGAGCAGCGGGGTGAGACGGCGGGCGCGCCGGAGTTGCGCTTCGAGAAACGCGTCGATGTCATCGGACTCGCTGTCGATGGTCGCCACGCGCATCATGTCGTCCGGCGCATCGCCGAGCAGCGATTGCAGCGTCTCGCCGCTCTTCTCGGCGAGAATTTCATCGAGGCTGAACACCACCAGTACCTGCAGATGCTGCAGGTCGATGGCGGCCTCCGATCGGAGCGCGAGGAGGTCGGCGGCGGTGCCGGTC
The DNA here is from genome assembly GCA_947475795.1 of Gemmatimonadota bacterium. The sequence continues at coordinate 2,049 of CANJOX010000268.1, read as the reverse complement.
ACCACGGCGACCGGGCCGGCCGCCAGCACGCGCCGCGCGCGGATGGCTGACGACACCGGCACGACCCGGAGTGACTCATCGGCCAGCAACAGCCGCGCCTGCTCGGCGGCGCTGAGCGCCTGCTCGACCGTGGGGGTGATCACCAGGCACGTCGGTGCCGCTACGCGCTGCACACCGCGGCTCCGTTCGAGCCCCGGACGCATGGCGGCGCTCATCATCCGCAGATCGGCGGGTCCCTGCAGCACCACGTGCTGGCTCCGCGTCGCCCCTGGCGACGTCTCTTCCCGTTCTTGCTCGCCCACGCCCCACCCCATCGATTGTCGGTCAGCCTGGCCGCCCAACGGCCAGTGATTGTCGCGCCCCTATGGCGCATCGCGTACCCGCACAGCGCAACTGCGTAGCGCACCTCTGTCAGGCGCGCTTAATTGCTTCTTGTCCAGCCTCGAAAGGTATCCCCGTCCGGCCCCGAACTGCAGGGGGGGCGCGTGTTTCCCTGGGCACCCACCTCGTTCCGCCTCTCGCTCATGTCTCTGGTTTTCCAGCCGTCCGCCAATATCGCCCGACTCAAGGAATCCGCGACGCTGGCCGTAGCCGCCAAGGCGAGGGCGCTCAAGGCTGCCGGCCAGGCCATCATCGATCTCGGTGCCGGTGAGCCCGATTTCGATACGCCGGCCTTTATCCGTGAGGCGGCCGAGGCGGCCGTCGAAGCGGGGGCGACCCGCTACACCGCCACCGAAGGCATTCTGCCGCTTCGTGAAGCCATCGCTGCCGACGCCAACCGGCTGCTCGCGCATGGCGCGCAGATCACGGCGGCGGAAATCGTCGTGTCCAACGGGTCCAAGCAGTCGCTCTACAACGCGTGCGTCTGCTGCTTTGGCCCCGGCGACGAAGTGCTGATTCCCACGCCAGCGTGGACGAGCTACTTCGAAATGGTCGAGCTGGCGCGCGCGGTATCGGTGCCGGTGTTCGGTGACGAAGCGAACGACCTCACGGTGACGGCGGCCCAGCTGGCCGCCGCCGCGACGCCGCGCACGAAGGGGCTCATGCTCAATTCGCCGAGCAATCCCACCGGCGCCGTGTACACGCGCGACGAACTCACGGCGATTCTCGACCTCGCGGCCGACAAGGGTTGGTGGGTGCTCGCCGACGAGATTTATCTGCGCATTGCCTACGAGGGCGGTGCACAGTCGGCGCTCGAAGTCGCGAAGACGCGCGACAACCTGATCGTGATCAACGGCGTCGCGAAGGCGTACGCGATGACGGGATGGCGGATCGGCTGGACGATCGCGCCGGTGGCCGTCTCGAAGGCGATGACGGCGTTTCAGTCGCACACGACGTCGAACGCCGCGGCCGTGTCGCAGCATGCCGCGCTCGCCGCCCTCGAGCGGCAGTCGGAGGCGAATGCTGCCGTGAACTACATGGTCAAGGAATTCCGGCAGCGCCGAGATGCGGTGGTGGCGGCGCTCGCCGCCTTCCCGACGATCCGCTATGTACATCCGGCCGGCGCCTTCTACGTGTACATCAACGTCGCGGGCTTCCGCGGGGCTGCCGACGCCGGCGCGGCGTTCGCCGCCGCCGTGCTCGAGGAGCACAAGGTGGCGGTCGTGCCGGGCAGTGCCTTCCTGACGCCCGACTGGATTCGCGCGAGTTACGCCACGACGGAGTCGGTGGCCGTCGAGGGCGTGACGCGCATCGCCCGTTGTCTCACCGGCGCCTGAGCGGACATCCGCGACTCTTTCACGTTTTCGAGGCGATCATGATCACGACCATCGTGCTGGTGCAGGCTGATCCGAAAACCATTCCCGCCTGCGCGACTGCGCTCGCGGGAATCGAAGGCGTCAGCGAGGTCTACTCGGTGTCGGGAGCGTGGGATCTCGTCGCCATCGTGCGCGTGCCCGATCTCGAGCGCATCGCGACCGTCGTGACCGAGGAGTTCGCCAAAGTGCCGGGCATCATCCGGACGCAAACGCTCACGGCCTTCCGCGCATACAGCCGCAACGATCTCGAGCAGGCGTGGGACATCGGGGTCGAGTAGTCGACCCCGAACCC
>CANJOX010000267.1 GCA_947475795.1 Gemmatimonadota bacterium | reverse complement strand
TAACAAGAGAAAAGTTGATGCTGCATTAGGTGTACCAGGTGCTCCTGGTACTGGAGACTATGGTGCTGAAAAACCTGTACAACCTGGAGAGTTATATGCATCTATATTAACAGAAGGTGAGGAGTTAACTAATACTCATAGTGGTGAAGTTAAAAAATTTGTATTTGATTATATAAAATCTGTAAACTATGGCAATGGTAAAGATGTATCTGATAAAGAAGTTTATGATAGTATAAATAAATGGTCATCACAAGATCCAAATTGGTTAACTTCTTTTTATGATAAAGCAAAAACTAAAGTTAAGCAATCTCCTAATAATAAATTCTTTTCAAACTTAGCTACAAATATTCCTAAACTAGAACAAACTGAAACAGCTATAGAAGATCATTCAAGAAAAATAAAAGCAATGAATACAGATCCAGATGTTATTGCTTCTGGAGGAAAAGTAGTTGGTACAGAAAATATGTTAAAAGGATTTGTTCCATTTACTATTGATTATGAAGGCAATGATCAAGGAATATTATGGGGAGGTGAGAGAATGCCTTTTCAAGCACAAAAACAATATAAAGCAACAGTTACTGCTTTAGATGTAATGAATGCTGGAATTGTTCAAGGTACTAATAGATTATTTGCTACTCCTGCAGAAACAGCTTTATATAAAAAAGCTAAACAAGATATAGAAACCAAATTTGGAGTTGATGCAGATATTATAATAGGACAATTAGGAATTAGTAGTAAAGGAGGAGCAAGAGTAATGCGACCAAATCAAGCTGCAATTAATAAAATAGTATCAGGAGTAAACTCACAAAAATTTGCATCAACGTTAGACGCTAAAGAAAAAGCTTTACAGAAAATCACTAAAGGAAACATATCAATGTTAGTTCCTGTATATGGTAAAGATGCAAAAGGACCTGAAATAAATACTACAAATGATAATATTCAAACAGTACTTAATACATATAAAGGAACAGATATTGATGTTTCTAATTTTGCAAATGCATTTGCTGGAAAAAATACAAAAGGATATACTGTAAACATAGGAGTAGATAGAAGTGGGTACAAAGATAATTACACTCTTGAACTCTATGATGGTAAACAAAAATTACAATCTTTACCAATAACTGATTACCATGCAACATTAATTAAACCAAGTTTAGATATTGCACCAAGAGTATCTAGAGCTCAACAACTTGTACATGTTAGTGGTGATAAGCAAACTACCAATAGTGTTACAGGTGATTTAAATAAGCCTGGAGCATATAAAGGAGCTATGTACAAACAAAACTACTTTATAAATAAGTTCAATAGACAAGATATTTATGGTTCTGATGTAAAAGTAAACGGTCAAGGTCAAGCAAACTTATACTTATACAAAAAAGATAGAGATGGTGATGTAGTTGCTATACCAATTAAAGGTACAAATTCTGTCTATCCTAAAGCATTTACATCAGTTGATGATGCAGAAGATTTCTTACTTAATACATTAAATAGTTCAGGTCAAATAGATAATTTTATAAACAATTATAAATAATGGAAGATAAAGATTTATTAAAAACTAATCCTTTAACTACATCTACACAAACAACTGTTGATCCTGGATATGCATCATTTGAGAAATGGGCAGCTTCTAGATCAGGTAACTACGGATTATCTTCGAGAGATACAGATGCAGGTCTTCCTGCATTTCAATCTGGAACAATAGGTAGCCCAACAGGTGGATCAACTGGAAGACGTAACACTAATGATGATATAGATTTTCTATTAGATGAACATGATAAAAAAGGTATAGTTGATACTTCTAAACATTCATATAATGCTAGTGAAGTTACTAGAAGATATCCTAACACTTTTATTGGATTAGATAATGAAGAACTTTATTCAAGAAATCAAACTACTGGACAGAAAGCATATAATGGTGTAGCTAAAATGGTTGGTACAGCTGCCACTACATTTATAAATGGTACAGCAGGTACTGTTTATGGTGTTATTAAAATGGCTGAGACAGGTAAGCTTTCATCATTCTATAATAATGATTTAACTAATAAGCTTAATAATATAAATGTGCAAATGGAAGATACCTATGCACACTATAAAAGTGAAAGAGAAAGAAATGGAGAATGGTGGGAACCTTCTAATTTATTTACAGCTAACTTTTTATTTGATAATGTAGTTAAAAACTTAGGGTTTTCTTTAGGTGCTATGGGAGCTGGTTTTGCATGGGGTGGAGCATTGAAAGCTATTGGTTTAACAGGTAAATTAATTGCAACAGGTACAGAAATGGCAACTGCTGCAGATACTGCTATAGCAGAAGCTACTGCGCTTCCTCAAGTAGAAAGAATTGCTGCTATAAATAATAAATTATCAAATCTTTATAAATCTTCTACTGTAGGAATTGGTAAAGGATTAATGAAAGCTGACCAGGCTATTGTTGCAACCTTTGGTACATTTGGAGAGTCAGGAATTGAATCATTAAGTAACTCTCAACAGTTTAGAAATAATATGATTAGTGAGTATACTGACACACATGGTTATGCACCTGAAGGTAGAGATCTTGAAGAAATTAATAACCATGCAGAATCAGTTGGTAATTGGAGTTTTGGTTTAAACACTGCATTACTTACAGCTACAAACTATATACAACTTCCTAAAATATATGCGTCATCATTTAAAGGAGAAAAACAAATAGTTAATAACATAATCAATAAAGAAGGAAAGTATGTTTCATCTTTACCAGAAAAAGGATTTGGTAAATTTTTATATAAAACTAAAAACGTAGCAGGATTATTTTTTAATAAAACTGAAGGATTTGAAGAAGGAGCACAATATGCTGTTCAAACAGGTACACAAAATTATTTTAATAGAAAGTATAAAAAAGATGGAGAACCTTCTGTAATTGAAGATGGATTATTGTATGGAGCAAAACAAGCACTAACTACATCTGAAGGTACATTGAATATATTTACAGGTGCTTTTTCAGGAGCATTGCAGTCTTCTGGATTTGTAGGAGTTAAACAAAATGAAAAAGGACAGTGGAGACCAACAATAGGTGGTACAGGTAAAATAGGAGAAAGAGGACTTACAGGATATGGTGGTGAACAAGGAGTGTTAAGAGATGAAGCTATCAATGCTTTTAACAATTCAAAAATTAAAGATAAGTTAAAAGATGTTTATGGAAATGTAATAGCTGCAGAAAGCATTCAACAAGATAGAGAGAAAGCAGTTAGACAAGGAGATGTTTTGGAAGCAAAAGATCTTGAGTTTGATTATGCTCATTCATTTATATCAACAAGAGTTAAGTATGGTGCAAAAGATTTTGTAGATAATGAGATTAATGATTTAAAAACAAGAGCTACCACTGATGAAGGATTTAGTGAATTACAACAAGAAGGAGTAGCTTTTCCTACAGATACAAAAGAACATTTCATAAATAGATTGAACAATTTACAGCAGCATGCTAATCATGCTTCTAGTTTATATGACACTCTTAATTTAAAATATAAAGGACTTGTAAATAAAGAAACAGGTGAAAGAATATATTCAGATGATGTAATTGATAAACTTGTATATGCAGGATCTAAAATTATGGATTATGATCAACGTATTCCACAAGTTAATATTGCATTAGCAGCTGCAGGAATAAATACATTAGATGTATTACAAAGTATTATATTAAATAATAGACCTAGTAGAGAAGCTACAGATGCAGCATTAAAACAAATTAATGAACTTGATACAACATTTGAAAATAAGACTGAATTAAAAAGACAGTTATCTGACATTATTGAAATGTCTCTTCGTAGAAAAACATTTATTGAAGAACATAATGATATTACAAGAAGACCTTCAAACTATGAAACAAAGCCTGAGTTTGCATTTGGAGCTTCAGAAGAGCTTGATGTTAAGGTGGAACAACAAGAAAGAATTAAAGGGAAAAGAAAACCTGTAGTTAAAGAAAAAGAATTAGAAGTTAACAAAGAGTATTCATTAAAAGAACCTTTAAGAAAAGAAGGAACTGCATTACAACTTGCTCCAAAGATTACTGTGCTTTCTCAAACACTAGGTGGTGAGTTTGAAGTGAGACTTCCTAATGGTCAAATAAAGTTTCTTACACCAACAGAGTTTAAAGAATATAACATTTCAGATGAAGATAATACTTCTAAGGAAATGGAAGATATATTTGATAAAGCTATTGATACTGTATTAGATAGAGAAGAATATGCTGATTATAAAGAAGAATTAGAAATAGCTGGTGCTGAAAATATTTTCAGTAAAAGAGAATTCATAAATGATCTTGATGATCAAAAGCTTATTGATGCTATTGAAAAAGAATTTAATGCTAGAACAAAAGATCTATTAGCACAAAGAGAAAAAGAAAAAGTAGCAAAAGAAAAACTTGCTGCTAGTAAAGATATTCTTGATAAAGAGTTAGAAAAATTAGCACCAACAGCAGGTTCTGTAGAAACTATTCATAATCCTGTAGGTGAATATATTGGATCTACTAGCAAAAGAAAAGATGCAGATATAGTATTTCTTGCAGGAACAAGTCCTTCTGAAGATAAAAAAGGACAACCTGCAAATAATCTACCTCATGTCATAAGAGCTAGAACTTTCTTAAATAACTTTAAATTCTTTACTAATAGAAATAAGATAAAATTAATTCTTGTCACTCCTAATAATGCAAAAGAATTAGGACTAGAAGGTATTATACAACTATCTTATAATAAAAATGTAACTGATACATTAACAAAAGAAGAAACTGATACTGAAATGGGTTTTATGGCTCAGGTGTTTATTACACAAACAGCTGAAGGAACTTTCTTTGTTAATGAAAAAGGAGAGAAAATAAGTAAGATAGGAGAAGAGAATCCTACTATACTCGATAATGTTGTTTTTCAAACAATGACTTCTGCTGATCTTTATACAGTGGGAGGATATGCTAAAGGTAGAGAAGGACAAGAAGAAGAAATTAATAGAGCACTAGAAGCGTATAAGATATTCAGACAAGATGTATTTGCTCAAGAAGGATATACACCATATTCATTTTCTATATCAAGAGGTATACCAAGACAAAATGTTGTTAATGGTGTATATGAAAAC
>CANJOX010000266.1 GCA_947475795.1 Gemmatimonadota bacterium | reverse complement strand
TGGGTGGGCAGGCCGAGCTGCACGACGGCATCGAGGGTCCATCCATCGCGGGCCAGCGGATCGAGCCGATGCACCGGCACGGCAAACTCCGCGATGAGCGTCTCGATGATCTGATCGATGTCGTGCTGGAAGCCCACGCTGACCGCGCGCTTGCCATCGAAGGTGGGCGCACTGAGCACGGGCACTTTGAACAGCGCGTGGTAGCCGCGCACCCACTCACGCACGAGCCGGTCGAGTTCCGGCTGTCGTCCCGCGCGTGCCACCAGATATGCGTAGTTGTCGAGCACGGACCGGTCGCAGATTACCGCTTCGTACTCGGCGGCCGCCTCGATCTCCTCGGCGATCTGGGTGTGCAGGATCCACCGTTGGGCATCGAGGGTGGTGCCCTCGTTGATCGGCAGCGGGCAGCGCCGCGCGACCTCCTTGACGATGTCCACGCCGAGGTCGAGGCGCTTGAGCTGCGCGGCGAGCTCGAAACAGAGCGTCGTCTTGCCGACGCCGTGCGTCCCGACGAACGCGACCTTCAGTCGATGACGCCCGTGGGCGTCGAGGGGCAGGAGTTCGGAGACGGCGGACATACGCCGGAAGATAGCGAGGGGCGTCGAGCGGCTGGGGCGGGGAGCGGCGGGTGCGCGCGTCCCCTCGCGATCACTGGGGCTGGGGAGACTCCTTCAGCAACTGCGTGCCGTCTGCTTTGGCCAGATCTCGGTCGAACGTCGCGACCGTGCACATGTTCGCCCGATAGTCGGCCAGAATCAGCTGATCCATGAGGCCCGGCGTCGCGCGCGAGACGGTGCGCGACGCCGTGTCACGGAACACATGACGCGAGACGCCGGTGCACTGCACACGTGGGTCGTCCAGCAGTGATGCCAGCGCCCGTGCCGCGTTGGCATGCGGCACCTCATAATGATGACGCAAGGCGAAGTAGGACTCGCTCACAACGAGATCGGAGACGAAGATCGTATCGCGTGAGGCGGCCAGCATGCGACGCGCCGCCTCGGCCTGTCCGAGCGGCACCCCGGTCAGGAGTCGGAGTACGACCGACGTGTCAAGACCGATGCTCATCGTGGCCGGTCGCTCGCGCGTGCACTCGCGATGCTGCGCTTGACGGCGCGCATGGAATGGTCCTCGACATCGGCAGCGTAGGCCCCCAACGACCCGAACCACGCTGGCTGCCACGCCGCCGTCCCGGTGGTGGCCTCGGGTGACGCGGGCGTGTCGAGCACATGTCGGACGCCCTCGGCGACGAGGTCACGCACCGTACGGCCGCGTCGGACCGCCTCCACCTTCAGGCGCCGGTACAGCGCGTCGTCGAACTCAATCGTGGCTTTCATCATGGCAATATACCCAGTTAACAAGGAAACCACCCCGCCGGACCATGCGGCTGCGGGACCATGATCGTATCTGCCCGCGAAACCAGCATCATCCGATTCACACGGGTGGGACCCAACGAACGCAGCCTACCGTCGCCGCACTCGACATCGCCGCCACCCCACATCGCCGCCACTCCGCCCACATCCCATATTTCCCGTCGATTCGCCCGTCGTCACCCGTCCCCTTTTTCGGAGTTGCCGGATGTCCGCTCGCGCCCCGTTCCGACCCGCCGTGCTGCTCGTGTCGGCGCTCGTGTCCGTTCTTGCCCCGCGTGGCGCGTCAGCGCAGGACCGCTCGCAGTCGCGCTCCATGGTGCAGTCCCGCCAGGGCGTGGTGGCCAGCGAGAGCGTGCTGGCGTCGCAGGTGGGGGCGGCGGTGCTGGAGCGCGGGGGCAACGCCATCGACGCGGCCGTGGCGATGAACGCCATGATGGGGCTCGTCGCTCCCATGAACGACGGCATCGGCGGTGATCTGTTCGCCATCGTGTACGAGGCGAAGTCCGGCAAGTTGTACGGCCTGAACGCGTCGGGGTGGGCGCCGAAGGGGCTCACCGTGGAGCATCTGCGGGCCAAGGGGCGCACCACGATGCCCGGGCGCGGCATCGATGCCGCCACGGTCCCCGGCGCGGTGCGCGGTTGGGAGCGGCTCCTCACGCGCTTCGGGCGCCAGCGCCTGGCCGACGTGCTCGCGCCGTCGATCGCGTACGCCGAGGCCGGCTTTCCCGTGGGGGAAGTGGTAAGCGTGTACTGGAAGGACAGCGAGAAGGTGCTGCGCGAGGATGCGCCGACGGCGAAGACCTTCCTCCCCGGCGGGAAGCTGCCGCAGGTGGGTGACCTGTTCCGCAATCCGGAGCTGGCGTGGAGCTACCGGCAGATCGCGGCCGGTGGTGCGGCTGCGTTCTACACCGGCCCCGTGGCCGCGAAGCTGCTGGCCAGCAGCAAGAGTCATGGTGGGACAATGACGGCCGCCGATCTCGCCGAGTACGAGCCCGAGTGGGTGGACCCGATCTCCACGACGTACCGCGGGTGGACGGTGTACGAGCTGCCGCCCAACGGACAGGGGATCGCCGCGCTCGAGATGCTCAACATCATGGAGACGTTTCCGCTGGCCACGATGGGGCACAACTCGGTGCCGGCGCTCCACCACATGATCGAGGCGAAGAAGCTGGCGTATGCCGACATGCAGAAGTTCGACGGCGATCCGCGCTTCGTGAAGATTCCGGTGGATGCGATGCGGTCGAAGGGCTATGCCGCCGAGCGCGCGCGGCTCGTGAATGCGTCGAAGGCCACCTGCACCCCCGATGCCGGCCTGCCGGTGGGCACCGATAACGGCACCACGTATTTGAGTGCGGTGGACGCGGAGGGGAACATGATCTCCCTCATCCAGAGCAACTACTCCACCGTGGGGTTCGGCGCGGGGATCACGGTGGCCGATGCCGGTTTTGTCTGGCACAATCGCGGTGCCGGATTTTCCTTCGATCCCGCCAGCGCGAACGTGCTGGCCGGTCGCAAGCGGCCGCTGCACACGATCATTCCGGCCTTCATGGAGAAGGGTGACACGCGCGTGGCCTTCGGGATCATGGGTGGGTGGAATCAGGCGCAGGCGCATGCGCAGTTCGTCTCGAACATCGCCGACTTCGGCATGAATATTCAGGGCGCGCTCGACGCCCCGCGCTTTTCCAAGGAAACCTTTCCAGGGTGCGACGTGAACTTCGAGTCGCGCATCCCCGACGGCACGCTGAAGGCGCTCGCCGCCATGGGGCACGAGATCGTAATGCGCGGTGACTACTCGAGCACGCGCATGGGCGCCGGTCAGGCGGTGTGGCGCGATTACTCCACCGGGCTCAATGCCGGCGCGTCCGATCCGCGCAAGGACGGCGCGGCGGTGTCGGCGCTGCTGCCGGTGCCCGCGCGTCCGGCTCGTCCGTCCGCTCGCGCACCACGGCGCGACACGCCGCGGCGTTAAGCGCCGCGGCGCTAAGCGCGCGACCGCACGCGCTGCACCGCCTTCACGATCTCCACCACGAGCAGCGGACTCAGCGCCGCGGTGACCACCACGAGCCAGTCGGTACCGCTCAGCGTCGTGGTACGCAGCACGGCGCGTAGCGGCGTCCACGACACCGTCACGATCTGCAACGCTGCGCTGGCCAGCAGCGCGCCCCACAGCCACCGGTTCGCGAAGCGTGGGGCGGCGAAGGCAGACCGCTGCTGTGAACGCGCGCTGAAGGCATGCACCAACTGGGCGAGCGCGAGCGTCATGAACGCCATCGTCACCGCGTGCGGCAGCCCCTCGGTCGTGGTGCCATACCGCTGCCACCCAAGGCGGAAGGCCACCAGCGTGCACGCGGCAATGAGTCCGCCCTCCCACGCGATCCGCCACGCGAAGCGCCGCGTGAGCAGTGGCGCATCGGGCGCGCGCGGCGGGCGCTGCATCACGGCCGGTGCCGACGGCTCGAGCGCGAGCGCCATCGCCGGAAAGATGTCGGTCACCAGATTCAGCCAGAGAATCTGCAGCACACCGAGCGGCAGCGGCCAGCCAAGCAGAATGGCCGCGAACACCGTGAAGATCTCGGCGATGTTGCACGAAAACAGATAGTGGATGAAGCGCAGAATGTTGTCCACGATCACGCGCCCCTGCTCGATGGCGTGCACGATCGTCGTGAAGTCGTCGTCGGTGAGCACCATGTCGGCGGCATCCTTGGCCACCTCGGTGCCACGGATGCCCATCGCGATCCCGATGTCGGCGGCCTTGAGCGCCGGCGCATCGTTGACGCCATCGCCCGTCATCGCGACCACCTGCCCGTCGCGCTGCAGCGCGTCCACGATGCGGAGTTTGTGTTCGGGCGTGACCCGCGCGAACACCGCCGTGTTCCGTACGACGGCCAGCCAGCCGTCGTCGTCGAGGCCGGTCAGGTCGCGCGCGTGCACCGCGCGCAGCGGTGTTCCGTCGGCCGCCACATCGATGCCAAGCTGCCGCGCGATCACGGTGGCCGTGCCCAGCTGATCGCCCGTCAGCATGATCGTGCGGATCCCCGCCGTGCGGCACACCGCCATGGTGTCCACCACGCCCTCGCGCAGCGGATCGCGCATCCCTACGAGCCCCGCGAACGTCAGGTCGCGCGCGAGCGCCGGCTCATCGGTACGCCGCGCCTCGTGGTCGGCGCCGTCGGGGAGCGCCCGCCATGCCAGCGCCAGCACACGCAGCCCGTCGGCGGCCAGTGCTTCGTTGGCCTGCATCCACCGGTCGCGGCGCTCGGGCGTGAGTGACGTGCGCTGCCCGTCATACCGCTCCCACGCGCTCGCCTCGAGCATGGCCGCCGGTGCCCCCTTGGCATACGCCACCGTGCTGCCGTCGGGGGCGCGGTGCACGGTGATCATGCGGTGTGTCCGACTGCTGAACGGCACCTCGGCCACGCGCGGCCACGCGCGCTCGAGCGCGGCGTGGTCCCACCCGGCCTTCTCCGCCACCACGATGAGCGCCGATTCGGTGGGGTCACCCAGCAGCACCGTTGATCCGTCGGTGCGGGTGATCGTGGCGTCGTTGCACAGCGCGCCGATGCGCAGCGCCAACGCGAGTGGATCCGACGTATGATCCGCGTCGGCGCGGTCCAGCACCGTATTGCCACGCTGAAAGTCGCCGTGCGGCGTGTAGCCGGTCCCGGTCACGACAATACGATCGGTGGCCGCCGGCGATAGCTGCAGCGCGCACACGGTCATCGCATTGTGG
>CANJOX010000265.1 GCA_947475795.1 Gemmatimonadota bacterium | reverse complement strand
CGACGTGACCACCGGCTCGCGCGCCGACTTTGTGGCGCGGTGCGACGCGCGGTTGGAGGGGCTGCCGCCGCACCGTCGCGCCCAGCTGGGGCTGGCGCTCGATGTGCTCGCGGGACGCATCGCGGTGGCGCTCGCCATCGGCGTACCCCGTCGTTTTGCGTCACTCACGCTCGCGCAGCAGCGCCGGTGCTTTGGCCGCTGGCTCGACTCGCCCTTGGCCCCGCTGCGCTCGGCGTCGCACTCGGTCCGGCGCCTGATGCTGGCCGTGCACTACGCCCAGCCCGAGGTGGCGGAAGCCATCGACTATGCTGGGCCGCTGCAGTCGCGCACCCCGCGCGTGCCGTGGGAGGGGCCCCTGCCGGCGGCTGAGCCCGGCTCGCCCCCGGTGGTGGAACCGGTGGCCCGCGGTCCCGTCGTGCTGCCCACGGTCATTGCCCCCGATCCGCTGCCGCGGGGGGTGATACCGGCGGTGGCCTTGCGTGACGACCTGCAGACATCCGCGGACGTGGTCGTGATCGGGACCGGCGCCGGCGGCGCCGTGACGGCGGCGCGGCTCGCGGAGGCGGGATTCCGCGTGATCGTGCTCGAGTCGGGGGCGTATCGTTCGCGCGCGGATTTTAACGAGCGTGAGGCGGAGCTCACGGAGCAGCTGTACGCGGACGGCGCGCTGCGCACGACCGACGACGCCTCGGTAGCGCTGGTGCAGGGGAACACGGTGGGCGGGTCGACCACGGTGAACTGGATGATCATGCTGCGCACGCCGGACTTCGTGCTCGAGCAGTGGGCGGCCGAGTCGGGGGTGTATGGCATGACGCCGCGCGACATGAGCGCGGTGTTCGACCGGATCGAACGGGAGGTGCACGCCAGTGCCGTGCCGGAGGATGCGCATTCCGCCAACAACCGCATTCTGCTCGACGGTGCGCGCGCGCTGGGGTGGAAGGTGTCCACGGCGCAGATCAACGCCACCGGTTGCGTACGGTGCGGCTTCTGCGGGGTGGGATGCCGGCACGATGCGAAGCAGTCCACGCTGCTCACCTTCGTGCCGCGCGCCCTCGCGGCCGGGGCCACGGTGTACGCCGACACGCACGTCGACCGGATCGAGCGCATCGAGCGCGATACCGGCTCGGGGACGCCGCCGCTCAAGCGCGTGCACGCCACAGTGCGCGATCCGCGCTCGGGGCGTCCGGCGCGCGCCCTGACCATCGACGCGCCCATCGTGGTGGTGGCGGGCGGCGCCATTGGCACCCCGGCGCTGCTGCAGCGCTCCGGACTGGGCGGCGGCGGGGTGGGCCGGTGGTTACGGCTGCACCCGACCACCGCTATCTGGGGGCGCTACGACCGTGAGATCGTGACCAGCACCGGCATTCCGCTCTCCACGATGTGCGACGAGCACCTCCGCTGGCGCGGTACCGACTTCGGCTTCTGGATCGAGACGCCCCCCATGCACCCCTCGTTCACGGCGGCGGCGATGCCGGGCTTCGGCCGGGGCCATCACGAGCTCATGTCGTCGTTCAATCAGCTGGGTGTCTTGATCGTTCTCACGCGGGACGGGGCGGAACGGCAGCGGTCCAGCGGGGCGGTGCGGACCAATCGCCGTGGGGAGACGTCGATCACCTATGCGCTGACCGCCGAGGACCAGCGACGCGTCCGCGCCTCCCTGTCGGCGAGCGCGCGGCTGCACTTCGCGGCCGGCGCGCGGGAGGTGGGCACCATGCACTCCACGCCGATCGTGGTCCGGTCGGCGGCCGACGTGGCGCGCCTCGAGCAAGGATCCGTCGGGCCGAATCGCATCGGGCTCTTCTCGGCCCACGTGAACGGCACCTGCCGCATGGGCACCGATCCCGCCACGTCGGGGGCCACGCCCGATGGGGAGCGACACGGCGTGCGTGGGCTGTACATTGCAGACGGGTCGTTGCTGCCGACGGCCCTTGGCGTCAACCCGCAGGAAACGATCATGGCGGTCGCGACTGTGCTCGCCGAACGCATGGCGATCCGGCATGCGGGCATGCTTTCGCCGTAACCCGCTGCCGCTGGACCGTCCGCCCTCCGACCCCGACGACGCATGAGTAAGGGAGAGAAGAAACGCCGTCGCGCCCTCGACGCCTACGCAACCCTGCAGCGGGCGGCCACGATGGCGGCGGCACAGGTTGAACAGGCGGTGCATCCGTTCGGGCTGTCGGCCTCGCAGTTCGGCGTGCTCGAGACGCTCGAGGAGCGCGGTCCGGTGCATCAGCAGGAGCTGGCCGAGGCACTGGGGCGCAGCAAGGCCCAGATGACGGCCATCATCGACGCGCTGGAAGCCCGCGGCTGGGTGCGGCGCGAGCGGCACGCCACCGACCGCCGTTTCATCTCCGTGCACCTCACCGACGACGGACGCGGCGTGTTGCTCACCGCCGCCCCTGCCCGCAGTGACGCCATCGTGGCGATCATGCGCGAGGTGAGCGGCGAGCAGCGGGCGCGCCTGGCGCGGCTGTGCCGCCGCCTGCTGCGGGTGCTCGATCCCGACGGGTCCGACAGCGCCGATGAGGCACATGACGATCTGACCGCCGAGGAGCCGGATGCGCCGGCTCCCGACTCTTCGCTTCCCACACCGACGTAACCGATGGCCGGACGCCACTTCCTCCAGATTCCCGGCCCCACGCCGGTTCCCGATCGCCTGCTGCGTGCGATGCACCGCGCGATGGAAGATCATCGCGCCCCCGCCTTCCCGGCGCTGACGCACTCGATCCTGTCGCGGCTGCCGCAGGTCGTGCACCAGACCAAGGGAGAGCCGTTCGTGTTTCCGGCCACCGGCTCGGCGATGTGGGAGGCGGCGCTCGTGAACACGCAGAACCCCGGGGCGCGTCTGCTGGCGGTGCGCTTCGGCCAGTTCTCGCACCTGTTCATTCAGACGGCGCGCGCGCTGGGCTATCAGGTGGACGTGATCGAAGAGCCGTGGGGCGAGGCCGCCGATCCGGCGCGTATCGAAGCCGCGCTCGCCGCCGATACGAACCACGAAATCCAGGGTGTGCTGCTGGTGCACAATGAAACGGCCACCGGCGTCACGAGCGACGTGGCGGCCGTGCGGGCCGCCATCGATCGCGCGCAGCATCCGGCGCTGCTGTACGTGGACGGCGTGAGCTCGATCGCGAGTCTCGACTTCCAGTTCGATGCGTGGGGCGTGGACTGCGCCATTACGGGCACGCAGAAGGGGTTCATGCTCCCCGCGGGGCTCGGCATTCTCTACATGAGCGACAAGGCGCTGGCACGCGTGGACGGATGTACGATGCCGCGTGCGTACTTCGACCTGCGTCCCATGCGCAGCAACAATGCACAGGGCTACTTCCCCAGCACGCCGGCGCTGTCGCTGCTGTTCGGGCTCGATGAGGCGCTGACGATGCTGCTGGACGAGGGGATGGATGCCGTGGCCGAGCGGCACCGGTTCCACGCCAGCGGGATCCGTGCGGCCGTGGATGCGTGGGGACTGCGCCAGTGCGCGAAGCGTCCCGAGATCGCCTCGAATTCGCTCACCGCGGTGATGGTGCCCGAGGGGCACGACGCGCGGCGTGTGATCGAGCTGGCCTTCACGCGGTACGACATTTCCCTCGGGTCGGGGCTGAACGAAGTGGCCGGCAAGGTGTTTCGCATCGGCCATCTGGGCGACACCAACCGTCTCACGCTGGCCGGCGCGCTGGCCGGGGTCGAGATGGCGCTGTGCGATGCGGGGATTCCGGTCACGCTGGGGAGCGGCGTCGGCGCCGCGCTGCAGCAGTGGCGCGTGGGCGATGCGGTGTCCGCATGAGCGAAGCGCGCGCTACCCGGGTGGTCGTGACGCGGAAGATGCCGGCGCCGGTCGAGGCCGCGATCGCCGAGCGCTACGACGCGCTGTTCAACAAGACCGATGTCGCGCTGGCGCCCGACCAGCTCAAGCAGGTGCTGCAGCAGGCCGACGTGGTGATGACCACGGTGACCGACCGCTGGACCGAAGAGATCCTCAGCACGCCCGGCATTCGCGCGCGGATGCTGTGCAACGTCGGTGTGGGCGTCAATCACATCAATGTGGCGGCGGCCAAGCGCGCCGGCATCACGATCAGCAACACGCCCGATGTCGTCACCGATGACACGGCCGACATCGCGATCGCGCTGATGCTGATGGTCATGCGCCGCCTCGGCGAAGGCGAGCGCCATGTGCGCAGTGGGGCGTGGGGCGGCCTGCGGCCCACGTTCATGCTGGGGCGCACGCTGCGTCGCAAGACGCTGGGGATCGTGGGCTACGGCCGCATCGGCCGTGCGGTGGCGCGCCAGGCGGCCGCGGCGTTCGACATGAAGATCATCTACCACGCGCCGCGCGATCCGCGCATTGATGATCCGGCGACGGCCGGCCCCGAGGGGGCCGAGCGGGTGGATTCGCTCGAGACGTTGCTGGCGCGGGCCGATGTCGTGTCGTTGCACTGCCCGGCCACGCCGGAAACGCGCCATCTCATGAACGCGCGCACGCTCGCGCTCATGCCCGAGCACGCATATCTCGTAAACACCGCGCGTGGCGACGTGGTGGATGAGGCGGCGCTGGCGGCCGTGCTGCAGGCGCGGAAGATCGCGGGGGCCGGACTCGACGTGTATGAATTCGAACCCAGCGTGACGGCCGAGCTCAAGGAGCTCGAGAACGTGGTGCTGCTGCCGCACCTGGGCAGTGCGACGATTGAGACGCGCACGAACATGGGGATGCGCGCGCTGGCCAATCTGGACGCCTTCGTGGCCGGTGCCGCGGTGCCGGACCTGGTCTGATCGCGTGGTGCATGCGGGACTGTCTGAAGAGTTACACCCCGAGCCGCCCGTCCCGCGCGTGGTCGGCTCGCTGCTGCACTTCACGGAAATCCGTTCGCGGTTCCTGCCGCATCCGCATGATGTGACCATCTGTCTGCCGCCGGATTACGAGCGGCAGCCGGACCGGCGCTATCCGGTGCTGTATCTGCACGACGGGCAGAACGTTTTCGACGATCTCGCGCTGTCGCCGTTCGGTGTGCAGTGGGGGGTGGACACCACGGCGCGGGCGCTGATGCATGCGCAGGTGATCGAGCCGATCATCATCGTGGCCATCGGGAATGCGGGGCGTGACCGGATCGACGAGT
>CANJOX010000264.1 GCA_947475795.1 Gemmatimonadota bacterium | reverse complement strand
CGTGCCGCCGACATCGCCTTGTCGATGATGATGTTGGCCGACTTCGGATGCTCGTCGAGGTACTGCGTGAGCAGTTCGTTCATCACGCTGCGCACGGCGCCTTCGACTTCCGAGTTGCCGAGCTTGGTCTTGGTCTGCCCTTCGAACTGCGGCTCGAGCACCTTCACCGACAGCACGGCCGTGAGCCCTTCACGCACGTCATCGCCGGACAGGCGTGTTTCCTTGTCCTTCTTGTTGAGCGTCGACTTGTCCTGGATGTACTTGTTGATCACCGACGTCAGCGCGCTCTTGAAGCCGGTGAGGTGCGTGCCGCCTTCATGCGTGTTGATGTTGTTCACGAACGAGAACACGTTCTCGGCGTAGCTGTCGTTGTACTGCAGCGCCATCTCGATGCCGATGTCGTCGCGCGTCGTGTCGATGTACACCACGTCCTGATGCAGCGGCTTCTTGTTGCCGATGAGGTACGTGACGAACTCTTTCAGGCCGCCCCGGGCAAAGAACACTTCCTCGCGCGCCACGCCTTCCTTCATTTCGTCGGGGCGTTCGTCACGCAGGGTGATCTGAATGCCCTTGTTCAGATAGGCGAGTTCGCGGAGCCGGCTGGCCAGCGTGGCCCACTCGTAGCGCAGCGTTTCCTGGAAGATCTCGCCGTCGGGCTTGAACCAGACTTTCGTGCCGGTTTCCTTCGCCGCCACCGACCGGATGACCTTGAGCTTGGTCTGCGTGATGCCGCGCGCGAAGTCCATGTAGTGTTCCTTGCCGCCGCGCTTGATCCAGACCTTGAGCTCCTTCGACAGCGCATTCACCACCGACACGCCGACGCCGTGCAGACCGCCCGACACCTTGTAGGTGTCCTTGTCGAACTTGCCGCCGGCGTGCAGCACCGTCATGGCCAGTTCCACCCCGGGCATCTTCTCCACCGGATGCATGTCCACCGGAATGCCGCGTCCGTTGTCCTCGACGCTGATGGAGTCGTCGGCGTGGATCGTGACGTGCACGCGGTCGGCATGGCCGGCCAGCGCTTCGTCGATCGAGTTGTCCACCACCTCGTACACGAGATGGTGCAGACCACGTGCGGACGTGGAGCCGATGTACATGCCGGGGCGCTTGCGGACCGCCTCGAGCCCCTTGAGAACGGTGATGCTGTTTGCGCCGTACCCGTTCTCGGGCTGTTCGCTGCTATTCGCCATGAGGTGGGGATGTCCCGAAGAAATGAACCGCTGCGGCCAGCGGACTGGCCTGCAAACACAACCCCTAAATGTAGTCGATTCGGATTTGCCACGCAACTGGGCGCTGCGAACGTAACCTATTGCCAATCAACAACTTGCAAGATGGGCAGCTCAGCGCTGCAGCATCCAGCGCAGTCGCGTCACCGGCGGCCGTGACGGGTCGCGGTTCAGCGACCGCAGCAGCTCGGGCTCCAGAAACGTGAGCTCCTGCATCCAGGCATGAGTCCGCACCATCACCACGAGCGTGCCATCCTGCTGCAGCAGTAACGGCTCCGTCACCGCGGCGATCTGACCGCCTACCAAGCCGGGCCACTCGGGGATCACCGCCGCCTGCGCCACGCGGTCCGTCAAACCCGCCTGCTGCAATACCGACGCCAACACATCGCCCACCTTGGCCGGCGCCCGCTTTTTCGGTTCGCTCACACCGGCTCC
Source organism: Gemmatimonadota bacterium (assembly GCA_947475795.1). The sequence goes on along the minus strand of CANJOX010000264.1, from coordinate 3,463 downwards.
CGCGTCGCCGTGGCGGCCAGTACGCCGTCGTGCATCGAGCGTTGCGCGAGACGTGTGAAGGCCGGTGGGATATCCTCCACTCGCGGCACCGCCAGCAAGACCTGCGACGCGCCCGCCCCCTCCAGCAACGACAGCACCCGGGCGGCGCGCCCCAGATCCAGTTCGGCGAACGGGTCGTCCAACAACAGCAACGGCGGATGCCCCACCGCGTCGCGCAACGTCGCCAACTCGAGCAGGCGCAGCGCGATGGCCGCACTGCGCTGCTGTCCCGCCGAGCCAAAGGTCCGCAGATCGCGTCCGCCCAGCGACAACGACAGATCGTCGCGGTGCGGTCCCACCAAGGTCACGCCGCGCCGCAACTCCTGCGCCCGCTGCTGCGCGAAGGTCCGCGTGTACGCCTCGGCCTGCGCCCGCGCGTCCGTGAGCAGGTCGCCGGATTGCTCGCCGCCGCCGGCCGCGTATTTCATCGCGACCGTGTGCCGCTCGCCGATCGCCGCCGACAGCTGCGTAAAGCGCGCGGCGTGATCGCGCACGAAGGCATGGCGCGCGGCCGCGATGAATCCTCCGTGCTCGGCCATCGCCGGTTCCCACACGCTCACGCGCGCCTCCGGCTCGGCGCCGCGGCCGCCGTCTCGCTGCGCGATCCGCAGCGCCGCGTTGCGTCGCAGCAGCGCGGCGCGGTACTGCTGCAGTGCCTGCAGGTACGGGCGTGAGGAGAGTGCGAGCATGACGTCGAGATACCGTCGGCGCTCGCCGGGGCCGCCCGCGACCAGTGCCACATCCGCCGGCGAGAACTGCACGGACGGCAGCGCCCCCAGGGCGCTGGTGAGCCGTGGCTGCTCCACGCCGTCCAGCGTGGCCCGCTTGCGTCGCGAACTCCGCTCGTATCCCACGCTGATCGTGTCGTAGGCTGACGGGCGCATGAGAGTGGCGCGCACGTGGAAGGCCGGCGCGCCGAAGCGCACCACGTCGGCGTCGCGCGCCCCGCGGAATGAGCGCAGCAGCGCCAGATACGCGACGGCCTCGAGCAGGTTGGTCTTCCCGTGCCCGTTCTCGCCGATCACCACCAGCCCGGCCGCGGGAATATCCACGTCGAGCCGGGTGAAGTTGCGATAGTCGCTGGCGATCAGCCTCGAGAGCACGGTGGCGGCGCGATCAGCGCCCGGTAAACCGGGGCGCGCGTTTCTCGAGGAAGGCGCGCATCCCTTCCTGCATGTCAGCGGTGCTGGAGAGCAGGCCGAAGAAGTCGGACTCGATCGCCCCGCCTTCCTCGAGGGGCACATCCTGACCGCGGTTGAGCGCCTCGATGCATCCGGCCATGGCGAGGGGAGCGTTGGCCAGCATCGTGGTGAGCAGCGCCCGGGTGGTGGCGATCAGGTCGTCGGCCGGCGTGACCTGATCGACCAGCCCCAGCCGGTGGGCTTCGGCGGCATCGATCATGTCGCCCGTCAGGAGCAGGCGCAGGGCGGCGCCGCGGCCAACCAGCCGGGGCAGGCGCTGCGTGCCGCCGTAGCCCGGCACGATGCCAAGCTTGACTTCCGGTTGCCCGAGTTTGGCCTTCTCGCTCGCGATGCGGAGGTGGCACGCCATGGCCAGTTCGCATCCGCCGCCCAGCGCGAAGCCGTTGATGGCGGCGACGGTCGGCTTGGGGCTCGTTTCGAACCGACGGAAGATCGCCTGGCCTGCCCGCGCGCGTCGCTGTGCTTCCAGCGGCGACTGGCTCTGCAGTTCTGCGATGTCCGCCCCCGCCACGAAGGCGCGCCCGGCGCCCGTTAGGAGCACCGCGCCGACGTCGTCGCGTGACACGGCTTCGTCGATGGCGACGCCCAGCTCAGCGATCGTGGCGTCGTTCAGCGCGTTCAGCTTGTCCGGCCGGTTCACCGTGATCGTGGCGATGCGGTCGGAAACGTCGAAGGTCAGGAACTGGTAGGGCATGGCGGACTTAGGGCGAAGCGGGGGTGGTGCGGAGCGGTGAAATGTATACGGGGCGCTGGCACGGAGGCGTCCCGCGGCTACGTTTGCCCTGTGCTCGCCACCCCTGCCGTCGATTGGTCCCCAGACCGTTGTTCGCTCCGCATTCTCGACCAACGGCACCTGCCGAGCGCCGAGGTGGTGCGGGATCTGGTCACGCTCGATGAGGTGATTGACGCGATCCGCACGTTGGCGGTACGCGGGGCGCCCGCGATCGGGGTCGCAGCCGCGATCGGGCTCGTCGTCGCGCTCGGCCACGATGCCGCAGCGTCGGGCACGGTGGTCCGTGACCGGCTGCCGGACGCTGCCGCGCGACTCATCGCGGCGCGCCCGACGGCGGTGAATCTGGCCTGGGCTGTGGGGCGGCTCCTCGCGGTTGCGGCCACCGTCTCCGACCACCACCTCTTGGCGGCGCTGCGCGCAGATGCCGAGGCGATCCGGGCCGAGGATGTCGCCATGTGCGAGGCGATCGGCCAGCATGGACTGGCGATCGTCCCCGACGGCGCGCGGGTGCTGACGCACTGCAACGCCGGAGCTCTGGCCACGGCGGGGATCGGGACTGCGCTGGCGCCCGTGCATCTGGCCCACCGGATCGGGCGCCGGGTCTCGGTGTATGCCGATGAGACCCGCCCGCTGCGTCAGGGCGCGCGGCTGACCGCGTGGGAATTGCAGCGCGCCGGGATTCCCGTCACCGTCCTCCCCGATGGTGCGGCGGCCTCGTTGCTGCGTTCCGGCGCGGTGGATCTGGTTATTGTCGGGGCCGATCGGATCGCGGCCAACGGCGACGTCGCGAACAAGGTGGGGACCTACGGCGTGGCGCTGGCCGCCCGCGCGCACGGGATACCCTTCTACGTGGCGGCGCCGTGGAGCACTGTCGACCCGGCCACGGCGTCGGGCGGCGACATCGTCATCGAACACCGCCACGCCGATGAACTCGGCGAGCTCCCCGCGGGCACCGCGGTCTGGAACCCTGCCTTCGATGTGACGCCGCGGGCGCTGGTCACCGGCTACCTCACTGATCGTGGCTTCATCGCGCCGCCATTCCTGTCCGGGAGCGCGGCATGACCTTTTTTCGGAGTCCGCTATGACGTGCATTCTCGCGATCGACCAGGGTACCACTGGCACCACCTGTCTCGTCATCGGTCGGAGTGGGCGCGTGCTCGGCCGTGCCTACCGGGAAATCACGCAGCACTATCCGGCACCCGGATGGGTGGAGCATGACGCGCACGAGATTCTCGAGCGCACCATCGATGCGGCCCGCGAGGCGCTCGCGAACGCCGAGGCGGCGACCGGCGATCGGCCGATCGCGATCGGGATCACGAATCAGCGCGAAACGATCGTCGTGTGGGAGCGCGCCACCGGGCGTGCGGTGCATCACGCGATCGTGTGGCAGGACCGCCGGACGGCGGAGCGGTGCGCCGCGCTGGCGCCGCACGCGGCGATGATCGCCGAGCGCACCGGGCTCGTGACCGATCCGTACTTCAGTGCCTCG
>CANJOX010000263.1 GCA_947475795.1 Gemmatimonadota bacterium | reverse complement strand
CTGGCGGGCGTGACTGACGCGCTGCTGGCGGTGGCCGTGGCGGCGCGCGCCGGGGATGGCCGCGCGGCCGACGATCTCATCAGCCGGCTGCACACGCGTCATCGCGTGGTGGCCACGGCGATCATCGGAAATGCGCGCGCGCGCGCGACGCTATTGCGCGAGCTCGATGCCGCTTTTGCCGAACTGCGCACGCTGGCGCACGGGGTCGCCTCGCTGCGCGAGCTCACGCCGCGCACGCAGGACTTTCTCGTGGTGCGCGGCGAGCAACTGTCGGCGCGACTGGTGGTGGCGGGGCTGCTGGCGCGTGGGGCCAAGGCGCAGTACGTGGAGGCGGCGACGCTGATCCGGACCGACGGCGTCTTCGGTGGTGCATTCCCCGATCTCGCCGCCACCGACCGCGAGGTGCGCACGCAGCTGCGTCCGCTTCTGGCCAAACGGGTGTTCGCTGTGATCCCGGGCTTTGTGGGCGGTACCGCTGACGGCGCACTCGTGACGCTGGGGCGCGGTGGCAGCGACCTCACGGCCACCGTCCTGGGCCGCGCGCTGCGCGCCGCGCGCATTACGCTCTGGAAGGATGTGCCGGGGTTGATGACCACCGACCCGCGCCTCGTGAGTACGGCCCGCATCGTGCCGCAGCTCAACGTCCGTGAAGCAGCGGAGCTGGCCTACTACGGCGCCAAGGTGCTGCATCCGCGCGCGCTCATTCCGCTGGCGCGCGTGCGCGTGCCGGTGTTCGTGCGTCCGTTTGCCGACCCCACGGCGCCCGGCACGGAGATCTCGGTACGGCATACGCTCACGCGCTACCCCGTGAAGGCGTTGTCGGTGGTGCGCAACCAGGCGCTCGTCACGGTGACGGGCAACGGCATGCTCGGCGTGCCCGGTATCGCGGCGCGCACGTTCGCCTCGCTGCAGCAGGCGGGGATTTCCGTCACGCTCATTTCGCAGGCGTCGTCGGAGCATTCGATCTGTCTGTGCGTGCCCGCCGAACGCGGTGGTGAGGCGCGGGCGGCGCTGGAGCAGGCGTTCGCGCTGGAACTGTCGCGCCGCGAACTCGAAGGCATGGACGTCCAGTCCGGCATGGCCACGCTGGCGGTGGTCGGGCTGGGCATGGCCGGCTCGCCCGGTATCGCGTCGCGCATGTTCACGGCGCTGTCCCGGGCCGGGGTCAACATCGTGGCCATCGCGCAGGGATCGAGTGAACTCAACATCTCCGTCGTGATCGCCGAGGCGGACGCCGAAACGGCGGCGCGCGCGGTGCACGACGAATTCCAGCTCGACAAAATCGGTGGCGGTGGGCTGCGCGAAGATGACCGGCTCGAAGTGGTGCTGCTGGGGGTCGGCCTGATCGGCCGTGAACTGCTGCGCATGCTGCCGCGCGTGCGGCGCCGCGTGAAGCCCACCATCGTGGGACTCATCGACCGCAGCGGCTACGTGTTTGCCCCCGACGGGCTGAGCGCGCGCCAGTTGGTGTCGTACGCGCGCGCCAAAGAGGCGGGCGGGACGCTGGCCACGATGGCCGGCGGACGCGCGGCATCGGCCGCCGACGCCGTGGCGCACATCGGCGCGCATGCGCTGTCGCGTCCGGTGCTGGTGGATGTCACGGCGCACGAAACGCTGCCGGCCATCCGCGCGGCGATCCTGGCCAAAATGGATATCGTGATGGCCAACAAGCGTCCGTTGTCGGCGCCTCGCGCTGAAGTGGAGTCGCTGCGGGCGCTGGCGGCCAAGCACGGCTCGCGGCTGTTGCACGAGACCACGGTCGGCGCCGGACTCCCCGTGATGGACAGTTACGCGAAGCTCGTGGAAACGGGCGACAAAGTGCTGCGCATCGAGGGCTGTACGTCGGGCACACTCGGCTTCCTGCTGACCGAAATCGGCAAGGGCCGCGCCTTCAGCGAGTCACTGCGGGATGCGATGTCGCGCGGCTTCACCGAGCCCGATCCGCGCGACGATTTGTCCGGGATGGATGTGGCGCGGAAGGCCTTGATCCTGGCGCGCATGATGGGATTTGGCGGTGATCTGACCGACGTGACCGTGGAGTCGCTGGTGCCGGCGGCGTATCGGAAGATGCCCCTGCCGACGTTCCTGGCGACATTGTCGCGGCAGGACGCGGCGTGGGCTGAGCGTTTCGCGGCGGCCACCAAGCAGGGGCGCGTGTTGCGCTATGTGTTGAACGCCTCGCCGAAGAAAGTCGAAGTGGGGCTGCGCGCCGTGCCGCTCACGCATCCGCTGGCGGGATTGCGTGGCACCGATAATCAGATCGTCTTCACCACCATGCGGTATCGTGAGCATCCGCTGGTGATCACCGGGCCGGGCGCCGGTCCGGCGGTCACCGCCGCCGGTGTGCTCAACGACATCCTTCAGCTCACGCCGTCATGACCACGCCAATGCTTCATCCATTGCCGACCGACGCCGTATTCCTGCCAGCGGGCGTGACCGGGCTACCGGTCGGTGCCGAACGCAGCGTGCAGCGATGCGCCGCGTGCGGGCAGCTGCTGTCGCCACTCGACGCCGCGCCCGATTGCCCGTCGTGCGGTGGGCTGCTGGAGATCATTCATCGCGCGCCGGTCGATGAATTCGACGCGCCACTATCGGCCAACGCCATCAAGCACAGTTTCTCGCAGCATTGTTGCGCGCTGCCGATGGGACACGCCTCGGGCGTCTGGCGCTTCGAATCGATCGTGATGCCCGGGGCGGGTGAGGCGATCGTGAGTCATCCCGAGGGGAACACGCCGTTGTTGTCGCGGGCGGCGATCTCGAAGTACACCGGGTGCGACGGATTGCTGATCAAGCATGAAGGACACAATCCCACCGGCTCGTTCAAGGATCGCGGCATGACCGTCGGCACCACGCAGGCGGTGCGCATTGGGGCGAGCGCGGTGGCGTGTGCGAGCACTGGCAACACGTCGGCGGCGCTGGCGTCGTACGCGGCGCAGGCCGGCATTCCCGGGCTCGTGTTCGTACCGGCGGGCAAGATTGCGCTCGGCAAGCTGGCACAGACGTTGTCGTACGGCGCGCGCACCTTGCTGGTGAAGGGCGATTTCGACGAATGCCTGCGGTTGGTGCAGCAGGCCTCGCGCGAGCTCGGGATCTACCTGCTCAACTCCATCAATCCGTGGCGGGTGGAAGGACAGAAGACCATTGTGTTCGAGATGCTGCAGCAGCTCGGATGGAACGCGCCCGACTTCATCGTGCTGCCCTCCGGCAACTTGGGGAACACCGCGGCCTTCGGGAAGGCGCTGCGGGAAGCCAAGGCGCTGGGACTCATCACGAAGGTTCCGCGAATCGTGAGCGTGCAGGCCGCCGGCGCGGCACCGTTCGCGCGGGCCTTCCGCGAGGATTTCGCGACCCGCTACACCGTGCAGGCCGACACGATCGCCACGGCCATCCGTATCGGGGACCCGGCGTCGTGGGATCGCGCCGTCCGGGCGATCCGCGAAACCGACGGCCTGGTGATTTCGGCCACCGACGATGAGATCATCGATGCCAAGGTGACCATTGACGGGGCGGGGGTGGGCTGCGAGCCGGCCAGTGCGGCCAGCGTGGCCGGCGTGCGCCAATTGGTGCGAGACGGCATCATCGGAGCAGGGGACACCGTGGTGGCGGTGCTCACCGGACATGTGCTCAAGGATCCCGGCATGCTGGTGGAGCTGCATCAACGTGACGACTACGCGCGGGCCAATCGCCCCATCGAGATTGAGGCGACGGTGAGCGCGGTGGAAGCGGTGCTGCGGAGTGCCTCGTGACCGGCACCGGCGCGCACGCGCTGGCGTCGCCCCGGCGCACCCTGATTACCGGCGCGGCGCGACCGCTGGGGGTGGAGCTGGTGCGGCAGTGTCTGATTCGCGGCGACAAGGTCTACGCGGCGGCACGCAATCCCGCCCGCGTGCCGGTGCTGGCGGATCTGCGAGCCGAGTACGGCGGCCTGGAGCTGATCGCGCTCGACCCCGCCGATCCGTCGTTGGTGGCCGACGCGGTGCCGGTGTTGGAGAGTCTCACCGATACGCTCGATCAGCTGATCATCGCGCCGGCCGAGCCGGGGCAGCATGAGAAGCTGGCTGATACGGAACGCGACGAAGCGTTGTCCACCTTCTCGGGCACCGGGCTTACCGAGCACTACCGGCGGCATGCCGTGGCGCCGCTTCTCTTGGTGCGTACCCTGTTGCCGTTTCTCGTCAATCGCGACGGGGCGCGGGTGCTGGTGGTCAGCAGCTGGCTCGGCTCGCTCGCCGGTAAGACGCAGGGCGGTGACTACGCCACCTGCGCCAGCGGTGCGGCGTTGCACATGCACATGCGCGCGCTGGCGCATGATCTGAGCGAGGAACGTATCGTGCTGATGCTCGGTAACCCCGGGCACTTCGCCACCACGCCCGATGGCCCGGCGTTCCGCGTGCCGATTGATGAAGCGGCGCTCGGGTTGTTGAGCCAGATGGAACGGTTGCCGCGCGAGAAGACGGGAAGCTTCCTCGACTGGACGGGGGCGGAACGGGCGTGGTGAGGTCCGGGGGCGGAGACGGAGCAGGCGCACTGGATCGTTACCTTGCCGGTCGGTACCGTGCGCCATAGCATGTCCGGATGCCTTCTCTCTCTCGCCTGCGTGCCGTCGCAGCGCTGCTCCTGACCTCGATGGCTGGCCCCGTGCTTTCGGCCCAGGACTCGCCAGGTCGCACTGGCGCTCGCCGTGCCGGTATCGACGTGCTGCACTACGAGTTTCGCGTCGACTTTCCGGCGCGCGCGTTCCCCGATACGATCCACTTCACCGCCACCACGACGGCGGTGCGTCACGCTGCCATGTCGCTGTCGCTCGACCTGACGTCGGCCATGCGCGTGGACTCCACGCGCGTGAACGGTGTGCGGGTGTCGTTTACACGTCCCGGCGACAGCGTGCGTGTGGCGTTGCCGAGTGGCCGCAACGATACGGTGCGCGTGGCCGTGTTTTATCGCGGCCTGCCCACCGATGGCCTCATCGTGCGACGCGACTCGGTCCTGGGCTGGACCGCCTTCGGTGACAACTTTCCCGACCGCGCGCGGCAATGGCTCGCCACGGTCGATCATCCGTCCGACAAGGCGCTCGTGGATTGGATCGTGCGCGCGCCGTCCACACATCGCGTGATCGCGAATGGTGAGCTGGTGGAGGAGACGCCCGAGTCG
>CANJOX010000262.1 GCA_947475795.1 Gemmatimonadota bacterium | reverse complement strand
GATTGATGGTCGTCGTGAGCAGCACGACGACCGCACCGATGGCGGCCTGCACGAGGCCGAGGCGAGAGAGCTGCCACCAACTCATGGCGCGGCTCCGACAACCAGCGGCAGCGTCCGCACGGCGAACGCGGCGATCATCATGCCGCCCACGTAGAACGGCACGCCGAGGGCGCTGAGCCAGAGGGCGCGTTCACGCGGCGCCTGCATGAAGCGCCACATCATCACGGCCTGCACCAGCGTGAGCACACCGATCACGATGGCCGGCGTGGTGCGCTGCCACGAGGCGAGCAGGGCGATCACGGCCGCCTGCGCGAGCAGCATGACCAGCGACGCCACGCGCGCGGCACCGTCGGCGCCGAGTTGCACGGGAAGCGAGCGGATGCCCATGCGCCGGTCGCCGTCCATCGCCTTGAAATCGTTCAGCGTCATGATGCCATGCGCGCCGACGCTGTACAGCACGGCCAGCACCACCAGCGGCATCGGGGGGACGCGGTTGCCGAGCATGATGCCGGCGCCGGTCACCCACGCCAGTCCTTCATAGGTAAAGCCGACGGCCGCGTTGCCGATCCAGCCGTTGCGCTTGAAGCGGAACGGCGGTGCGCTGTAGCCCCAGGAAAAGAGCAGGGCGACGGCCACGGCGGCCACGCCGAACGCGCCGAGCGGTAGCGCGGCCACGAGACAGAGGGCGGTCCAGAACAGCGCGATCGCGAGCCCCCACTGACCGGGAATCCGGCCGGAGGGGATGGGGCGATCGGGTTCGTTGATGGCGTCGACGTGCCGGTCGAACCAGTCGTTCACCGCTTGACTGGACGCGCACACGAGCGGCCCCGTGATCGCGATACCGAGCGCGAGCAGGGGCAGTCGCTCGGTGAGGGGCACCCCGGCGGAGATCGCACCGCAGGTGAACGCCCACATCGGCGGAAACCACGTCACCGGCTTGAGCAGCGTCAGGATCGCTCTGGGATCCGGGCGCGCCGCCGCCGTTCGTATAGAAAAGCTGACGCTCATAGGCGTCTAGTTTAGTTGACAGTACAGAAATGCAACAGAGGAAATTTGGCGCGCGCCGGATGGAGATCGCCGGGGCAGGGGGGGCATGAAAAACGGCCGGGGCAAACCGGCCGTTTTTCCCTGTTTCGTCAGGCGCCCGGGAGGTCGTCCCGTTCGTTCCCGGGGGCCGCCAGCCGGTGGCGGCGGAGCTTCACGTAGAGGCTCTGGCGGCTCACGCCGAGGACTTCGGCGGCCGACGTCCGGTTGTCGTTGGTGAGCTCGAGGGCGGCTTCTATGAAGTGCCGTTCCACCAGATCGACCGTGTCCCGCACCAGATCCCGCAGTGACACCCGGCCCACCAGCGAGGTGAGCTCCTCGACGGCCCGGGTGAGGTCGCGCGCGCCCTGTGGCCCACTGGCCAGACGCCGGCCGATGTCCCGGATGGTAAAGCCCACGCACGGTTCCTCACCGTCCGGCGCCCACACGGCCGAGACCTCGACCTCGCTCTGATGGCCGTGCGTGCCGCGCGCCGAGGTGGCCATGAGACGCACCACCCCGTTCTTCTTGAGCATGCTCGTGAAGACGGGGAAGTCGGCGCCGGGGCGGCCGATGTAGGTCGAGAGCAACGTCCCCCGGAGCTGTTCCTCGCTCGCCAGCTCGGCGATGTCCAGAAAGGCACGGTTGGCCGTGAGTACGTACCCGTCCAGGTCGGTCACCACGAACCCGTCGGGCGACCGTTCCAGCAGGTCGAGCACGCGCTGCGGTGACTGCGACGACACCTCGCTCGACGGAGACGGCGCGACGTCGGTGGCCGCAAAGCGCACCAGCAACAGCGTGGCCGACTCCTGCCGGAAGCAGGACGCCGAGGCGTGGTAGGACCGGCCGCCCTCGCTCATGGTGACCAGCACGTCGCCCGCACGTCCCGCGCTCCGGGCCGATGTCATGAGGTCGTCGAGCACGCGCGCCGCCCCCGGCTCGGCGCCAAAGGGGAACGGCCGCCCGATCAGGCGATCGGGGGAGTCCCCGAACACCTGGCCGGCCGCCGTGTTGGCGTCGAGTACCTTGAGGGTGATCGCATCGATCACCAGGATCGCGTCGCTGGCGATCTGGAACAGCAGCCGGTAGCGCGTTTCCACGTGGCGGAGCCGCCAGTAGTCGCGCTCCATGGCCTGCTGCGCCTCCACCAGCCGCTGCTGCAGCGCTGACACGTGGCGCATGTCGCGGCCGACGGCCACGAGGCTGCCGTCACGTCCCAGACGGAGGGCCGTGTAGGACACCGGGACGTCGTTGCCGTCCACCAGCAGATGGTTGACCTGCCGCCGCTTGGAGACGCCGGCGGAATGCGCCTCTTTCAGCAGCGTGTCGATCTTGGCGCGCGTTTCGGTGGTGACGGTATCGATCCACGGGCGCCCGATCCAGCCGGTGGCGACGTCGAACTGGGTGTCCGTCCCGATGAGGGCGACGTCACGGATGACGCCGGCGCCGTCCATCACGAGGGCGATATCGCCCGCGACGGCAAACAGGGCGGCGGCGGTCTTGGCGTCGATGTCGCCAAACGCCGACTCAGTCGCGTCGAACGGCGTCAATGAACTGGCCATGATCGCCGACAGGGTCGAGCGGTGTGGCGGATGCCACGAGCGGCGCCGCTTGCGCGGCAGCCTGCAGTGCCGCCGCGAGCAACCGTCGGGCGACGAGCGGCGCTTCGCGGGCGTCGGAGGCAATGGCATTCGCGCCGATCTGATCGGCCAGCCCCGCATCGTCCATGAACACCTGCCCGCCCACCATGAACTGCACATGCGGATTGCGCGAAGCCGCCTTGAGACGCCGGATATCGCGCTTGAGCAGCGGGAGCCGATTTTCACTGCCCACGGAAAATCCGATCACGTCATACCACTCCGTGCCGACCATCGTGAGGAGATCGCTCTCCGACCAGGGGGCGCCCACCAGTACGCGCCACCCATCACGCAGCAGGAACTCGCCAACCATGATAATGCCCAGGGTGTGCTGCTCGCCGGGTATGCAGGTGAGTAGCACGTTGCCCACCGGGACGCTGCGCGACGCATCCGCCAGGAACACCTGCGAGAGGTCGCGGAGGAGGCGCTGCATACGACCCAGCGAGACGGTCACTTCGACGAAATCGCATTCGTCGGACTCCCACATCGTGCCCAACCGTCGGGCCGACGGCGCCAGCAGGTCGAGATAGACCGCCTCGATCGTCGCGCCCTCGGCGAGCACGTCGCGCACGAAGTCGACCGCGCGGGCATCGTCTGGGCTGCGCACAGCGGCCACGAATCCGTCCACGTCCCGCTCGGAGAGCTCCCGGGCGATGGCGGCGGAGAGCACGGGGGGCACCGGCCCGGCCCGATGTCCCGTCAGCAACCGGGGCACGAGTTCGTTCTGAATCGTGCGCTCCAAGCGCGCGAGGCGCTCGGAACGGGGGGAGACCAAGGGCGAATCCATCACGTCTGGGCTAGTGCCCGGGCCGTGGGTCACCGAAGGGTGGCCGGAAGCGGCAGGCTGGAGGGACGCGCCGAACATTGCCGCGGGGTCTCCTGGGCGCAAGAACAAAATCAGGATCCGGACGCCTTTCTGGGGCGGGATCGATCGGAGCGGATAGTGTGATACCGCCCGGTCCGATTGTCAAGAAAGCTAGACGTAAACTTTTCTTGACAACTTCTGTGCCGAACCCTACTCTCGGGTATCTGGGTATGCGAACCCCCGGAAGTGATGGTCAGATGACGAACCCTACCCATGCCACGGATGCGCCAAGCGCATCCCTCGGCTCCCGTTACCCGTCGCCACAGGCGCCGGGCGCCGGATTATATACGCCCGAAGAGCGCCTGCGCCGCGACAACACCGCGTGGACGCTGGTGCAGGGTATTCTCGCCCCGGTCCAGTTCCTGGTCATGGCGGTGTCCGTCGCGCTCGTCCTCCGATATCTCCGCACGGGTGACGGCCTCTTCGCCGCCAACGTCTCCGTCGTGGTCAAGACGGTCGTGCTGTACACGATCATGGTGACGGGGGCGATCTGGGAGAAGGTGGTGTTCGGCAAGTACCTCTTCGCCCCCGCCTTCTTCTGGGAAGATGTGGTCAGCATGGGGGTCATCGCCCTCCACACGGCGTATCTCGCCGGCCTCGCCCTGGGCTGGCCGCCGCGCTCGCTGATGGCGCTGGCCCTCGTGGCGTACGGCACCTACGCCGTCAACGCGATCCAGTTCGTGCTCAAGCTGCGGGCGGCGCGACTACAGGAAGCCGCCTCGCGTCACCGGACGACTGTATGAGTACTGTCATGGAACTGCCGGTCATCCGCGAGCGCGGACAGCGCGAAGTCTTCTGCGGCCTCACGGGCATCGTCTGGCTGCACCGCAAGATGCAGGACGCGTTCTTCCTCGTGGTCGGCTCCCGCACGTGCGCCCATCTGGTGCAGTCCGCAGCCGGCGTCATGATCTTCGCCGAGCCGCGGTTCGCCACCGCCATTCTCAGTGAACGCGATCTCGCCGGCCTCGCCGATGCCAACGAGGAACTCGATCGCTGCGTGAAGCAGCTGCTCGACCGGCGGCCGGACATCTCCACGCTCTTTCTCGTGGGGTCGTGCCCGTCGGAAGTGATCAAGCTCGATCTGCAGCGCGCCGCCGAACGGCTCAACGAGCAGTTTCTGCCGCGGGTCCGCATCCTGAACTATTCGGGCAGCGGCATTGAGACCACGTTCACGCAGGGTGAAGACGCGTGCCTGCGCTGCATGGTGCCGCATCTCCCCGAGTCCACCAGTGACACCGCCGAACTCATGGTGGTGGGCACGATCGCCGACGTGGTCGAAGATCAGTTCACGCGGCTGTTCGCGCAGCTTGGCGTGGGGCCGGTGCACTTCTTCCCGCCGCGCATGGCACGGGATCTGCCGCCGGTGGGGCCGAACACCAAGCTGCTGCTGGCACAGCCGTTCCTCGGAGAAACGGCGCGCGCGCTGATCGCGCGCGGCGCCACCCTGCTGTCGGCCCCCTACCCGTTCGGGGTGAACGGGACGACGGCCTGGCTGAAGGCGGCCGCCACCGAGTGGGGCGTGAGTGACGACCTGTTCAACACGGTCACGGCCGCGCCGGCTGAGCGGGCGCGTGTCGCGCTGGCGCGCATTCGCCCGTGGCTGAACGGCAAGCGCGTGTTCTTCTTCCCCGACTCCCAGCTGGAGAT
>CANJOX010000261.1 GCA_947475795.1 Gemmatimonadota bacterium | reverse complement strand
GCCCGGCACGCCGATCGTGCTGGCCATCGTAAACTGGTGGCAGGCTGGCAATCACGGGGTGTTCGAGACGGCCGGCGATCACGCCGGCGAGCTCGAGACGGCAGCGATCATGCACGTGGCACCGCACCTGGTGGTGCCTGATCGGAGCACGTGGGGCGATGGTCACGCCAAGCCCAGTGTATTCGATGGCGTGCGCAGCGGCTGGGCGTGGCTGCCGCGTCGCGGGACGCAGGTGACGACCGATACCGGCGTGGGCGATCCGCGTGCGGCCACGCCGGAGAAGGGCGCGGCGTTCGTGGCGCAGGCCGTGGAGCGGATTGCCGCGTTCTGCGTGCAGCTGGCTGGCGCGGATCCGAACGCGATGTGGGCGGATCGGTAACGGACGTTGAGCGCCGCAGATCGACCGACTGCGGATACTTGAACATCCACGTCTTCGAGTTCTCCTGAAACGCGAGATCGAAGCGCTGCGGGCGGCGGCGGTGTAGGCGCCAAGCGCCGTCACCAGAATCGTCGCGGGAATCAGTGTTTCCACGAGCTGCGACGACACCGATAGCAGACGCAGCGTAGCGAGGGCCAGCGTGACGCTGTGGTGCGATGCTGTGGCGTGACGCTGGTGCTCACGGTCAACGCGGTGACGAGGACGGCCAGACGGCGCCCGTCACGGATCCCGAAGGGAATGCCGAACGCCGAGTTCGAGGTAAACGCTTAGTAGTCCACCGGTCGCAGATACGATTCCCCGATGCCAGACTGGCTGAGCAGCGCGGTGGCGGGCGGCCGACGCTTCCAGTGCGTGCCGTTCAAGCGCTTCGATACCAGTGTGAGTTCATCGCGCTGGAAACCGCGCGACCGTAGCGCCTCGTGCGAGAAGCCGTGCAGCATGCCGTTCAGGATTTCGTCGGCGCGCGCATAGCTGATCCCGAGGTCGCCCTCGTCGGTCTGTCCGGCGATCAGATCGGCGGTGGCCGGCTTGGTGATGATGATGTCGGGCACGCCCAGATGTCGGGCGAGTGCCCACACCTGCGTCTTGTAGAGATCTCCGATCGGATTAATCGGCGGTGAGTCGTCGGCGTGCCACGTGAAGTAGCCGAAGAGGCGCTCGGTCTTGTTGCCGGTGCCCAGCGGCAGGGCGCGATATCGGGCTGAGAGATCGAACAGCGCGATCATGCGCATGCGCGCCATGATATTGCCGCGACGCGAGGCATCGGCGTCGGGTTCGGCCGTGAGATAGCCGTCGACCGCGGGGCTGATGTCGACGGTGCGCGACTCGATACCGAGTGCGTCAATCACGAGTTGGGCGTGGTCGAGCGACTCGGCGCTCGAGGTGCGATACGGGAGGCGCACCCCGATTACGTTCTCGCGGCCGACGGCGCGCGCGGCCAGGAACGCGGTGACGGCGGAGTCGACGCCGCCGGAGATGCCGATCACGACTTTCCCGAAGCCGCGGCGCGTGAGTTCTTCGCGCAGGAATCCGGTGAGCCATTCCTCCGTCATCTCGGCGTCGATGGCCAGCCGCGGCGGTCCGCCGTGGTCGCGTAGCTCGTGCCGGATGACGGGCAGCGATTCGGGAATGGCGCGCACAATCACGTTGATCCGCTGCAGGGCCTCGGTGGGCACCGCGAATTCCCCGGTGCTGAAACCGCGGGCCCCTCGTAGCAGATCGGCGGCGGCGGGCTCTGGACCGTCGTACGATAATGACACCGGCGCGCCGTCCTGGACCCGCCGGATGTTGTCAAGCACGTGGGGCAGCGCCACGCGTAATGCGCTCAAGAGCGGCCCGTCGGCGCGGGCGCGCACGAGGTCATCGAGATCCACCGTGAGGGACACGAACGACTCCTCCCACACCGGCGCGCGGCCGCGTACGTCGCCACCGGGGCCGACCAGATGCGACGTACCGAAGAAGCGCTTGCCGCCTTCGGAGCCCACGAGGTTCACGAAGCTGGTGTACACGCCCTGTTCTTCCGCGATGTCTCGGATGAGCCGTTCCCAGCGGGCGGCGCTGTACGGACCGGCAATGCCGTCTTCGCGCGGCCAGATACCGCGGGCGGGGGCGGCCGACGAGACGAACACCACCTGCGCGCCGTCGAGGGCGGCGATCGTGCCGCTGATGGAATGCCAGGCGTCTTCGCACACCAGGATCGCCGCGCGGCCCCACGGCGTTTCGAAAGCCCGGATATCGGTGCCGCGTTCCACGAAGCGCTCTTCGTCGAAGAGCCCGTAGGTGGGCAGATAGTTCTTGCGGTGTACGTGCCGGATGACGGGCGGCCCGTCGTCGAGGCCGATGGTGAGGTAGGCCGCGCTGTTGTGCAGCGTGTCGCGCCAGCGCTCATAGAAGCCGATCACGAGGTCCATCGCCACGCAGTCGATGCCAGCGGCGGCGCAGGCGGTGCGGTAGGCGTCGTCGAGATCGTAGGCCAGCGCACCGGCGGTGCAGGCCACCTCACGGACGCCCCCTTCCACGAAGTAGCCCGACAGGGCCGTCTCGGGAAACTGCACGACCTGCGGGCGCGGGTCGAGCGTGGAGGCTTGCGCGCACAGGCGCCCGATGCGGGCGAGGTTGGCGGCTACGTCGCCCTTGCGGGGGGCGAACTGGCAAAGAGCCAGCGTCAGCGGACGAATCGGTTCACCAGGCATGCATGCAAAGTAGGAGGATCGCCTCGGATCGCCTACGCTCGCGCGCCGCATTGGCGCCAGAAAAAGGGCGCACGTGCGTGGCGGACCGGCGTGCGGTCAAACGTGTACAATTCCCCCATGCGTCCACCGATTGCCCGACACGATTCGTCCCACATCCGCCCGGCATCCATCGCGTGGACCCTGCTGCTCGTGTCCGCCGTGCCCCTCGGGCTGGCGGCGCAGGCGGTGCCGGCCTCCACCGGCGAGGCCTGGCAGATCGTCACGCCGGCGCAGGCGTCGCTCGTGCTGGCGCGCGACGGCGCGCTGATCGGCGAGTTGGGCCGGGAGCGTCGCATCAACATCGCGCTGCGGTCGCTACCCAAGTACGTCGGAAATGCGTTCGTGGCGGTGGAAGACAAGCGCTTCTATCAGCATGACGGTGTCGACCTGGTCGGTGTCGCCGGCGCCATCAAGGACGCCGTGACCAAGGGCAATCTTCGCGGCGCGAGTACGATCACGCAGCTGCTGGTGGGCAACATGCACCCCGACCTGATCGACCGTCGGGATGTGTCGCCCGGCCGCAAGCTTCGTGAGCAGCAGGCGGCGCGCGAAATGGAACGCCACTACAACAAAGAGCAGATCCTCGAGGCGTTCCTCAACCAGATCTCGTTCGGTCGCGGCGCCTTCGGCATCGAGATGGCGGCGCGTCAGTTCTTCGGAAAAGGCGCGGCTGAGCTCACGTTGCCCGAGGCCGCGTCGCTGGCGTCGATGCCCAAAAGCCCCGTGCAGTACGATCCTGCCCGCTATCCCGATCGCAATCGCACGCGGCGCAACACGGTGCTCGCGCTGATGGCGGAGCAGGGGTACATCACGGCCGCGCAATCGGCGGCGGCGCAGCGCGAGCCGGTGCGTACCGTGACACCCACGCGTGGCACGGCACCGTGGGTCGTCGACGTGGTGCGCGTGCAGGCCGAGCGGGCGGGTGTGGCCGTGATGCAGGGCGGGTATCGCATTCACACTACGATCGACGCCGCGTTGCAGCGCGCCACCCAGCAGGCGCTGAGCAGTGGGCTCGACGAGATCGAAACGCGCCCGGGGTTCCGTGGTCAGCGGTGCGCGCGTGTGGCCGGTGATACGGCGGCCGCGGCCGCGAAGAAGGCGAAGGTGGAGGCGTGCCTGGAGGGCGCGGCGGTCGTGCTCGATCCGACCACGGGCGACGTCCGGGCACTGGTGGGTGGGCGTGACTATGCGCGGAGTTCGTTCAATCGGGCGGTCGACGGCAACCGGCAGCCCGGATCGAGCTTCAAGACCTTCGTGTATGCGCAGAGCCTCGCGCAGGGGCTGACCGCCAACGCCATGGTGGCCGATACCGCGCTGCGCATTCGGCTCGACAACGGGCAGACGTACAGCCCCGACAACGCCGACAACGCGTTCCTGGGCGCGCTCACGTTACGCGAAGCGCTCACGAAGTCACGCAACCCAGTGGCGGTGCAGCTCGCGCTCGCGGTCGGGATGGACTCGGTGATCGCGCTGGCGCGCCGCGCCGGCTTACGCTCGCCCATTTCGCCGTATCCGTCCAGCGCGCTGGGCGCGAGTGTGGTGCAGCCGCTCGATTTCGTGGCGGCGTACGCCGCGTTCGACAATGGAGGGATGGCGGTCGAACCCCGCTTCGTACAGCGCATCGAGGATCGCACCGGCCGCACGGTGTTCACGCCGCAGGTGGCGCCGGCGCGGTCGGCGATGGACCCGCGGGTGGCGTTCATCATGCGTGACATGTTGCAGGACGTGGTCACGCGCGGCACGGCCACGGCGCTGCGTAAGGTCGTACCGGCGCGCATCCCGGTGGCGGGGAAAACGGGCACGACCAACGACAACACCGACGTGTGGTTCGTGGGCATGACCCCGGAGTTGGTGACGGGCGTGTGGCTCGGCTTCGACAAGCCGGCCATGATCTCACCGGGCGCGGTCGGCGGCACGCTGGCGGCACCAATTGCCGGGCAGATCATCGCGGCGGCGTACGGGAATCGCGCCAGCGGCGTGTGGACGCCGCCGCCGGGGTTGGTGCCGGTGGAACTCGATCGGGCGACGGGACAGCCGTCGGATGGTCGGACGCCGGATGCGCGACGCTATGTGGAGTGGTTCATGGCGGGAACGGAACCGGGAGCGCCGGTATGGCCGTGGAGCCTTTTCCGTTTGGGGCCGATCGGGTACTGAACGCTTGATTCAGTACACAGTGGTCAGAGTACTGGCGTCAGACTGCTTATAGTGGTCAGAGTTCAGCAGCTACAGTCCACCGTGTCGAGCGGGTTTGGGGTGGTCCGTAATACTACGGATGGGTGAACCACGTATTTCACCGCAATGGAATGCAGCGGTGCGGGTGTCGACCATTCGTGGCATCACGCCCGCTGATGTTCGGCCGTTCCGTCTCCCCTCGAGTGCGCACGAACCTGCCCACGCGTTGCCCGCACCAGTGGTCCGCCTCGGTGGTCAGACGGACGATGCCGCGCGTGGACGGGTGGGGCGTGGTCATCATGTCGATTTGCGTCGAACGGAGTGCGAGCGGAATTCGTCAT